>CAZEIT010000037.1:0-10789 GCA_964512515.1 uncultured Desulfobulbus sp. | reverse complement strand
ACATTACTGACTTGAAACAGGCATGGCCGCAGTTGAGCAGCAGCATGCCGGCCAGGGTGCTGTTCTGTCAGAGGCCCGCTATGCCGCCTTCCAGCCACTTATTGCCAAGAATACAGAGCTCAAAACTGCGGTGAAAAATCTTGAAAAAGCAAACCCGGAAGCAGCCGCCCAGTTTGCGCCCCTCACCAAGGCCCTGAACGGACAACTCCCATCTCTGGTGGCCGCCAAGTTCAATCTGAACTATCTCTCTGCCGCAGGTACCGCGATTATCGTTGCCGCCATGCTCTCAGCTCTGGTTTGCGGGCTCAGTTTTGCCAGCACCTTGGCGGTAGCTAAAAAAACCGCCTTTGACATGCGTTTCCCAGCCCTGACCATTGCCTCTGTACTTGGCCTGGCCTATCTGATGAATGCCTCTGGCATGACCAACTGCCTGGGTCTGGCCTTTACCCACACTGGCCACTGGTTCCCGCTGATCGCCCCGATTCTGGGCTGGCTGGGCGTATTCCTGACCGGTTCCGACACCTCCAGCAACGTGCTCTTCGGTGGCCTACAGAAGGCTACTGCAGACAACTTGGGCCTCAACCCGGTACTGACCGGTGCGGCCAATACCAGCGGTGGTGTTATGGGTAAGATGATTTCACCCCAATCCTTGGCAGTGGCCACTGCAGCTACCGGTATGGTTGGCCAGGAGGGCAGCCTGTTCCGCTTCACCTTGAAGCATTCCATCTTCCTTACCGCGATCATCTGTATCATGGTATATTTGCAGGCTTACTACCTGCAATGGATGATCCCCTGATGTAACCAGCACTGCTTTCGCGTAGTTCCGGGTCAATATTCCCCCATTGAACCGGCCATGAAAAAGTGATGGTTCCTGACCCTGGAGCAGCCTGCTGTTCCAGGGTCTTTTTTTCACACCTCATCCGAAAAGACAAATACTGGAAAACCCTCATGCCATAGCAAATTCGTCCCGTCTGTTCAGGCTATTCCAGAGCAGAGATCGCCCCTGGAAGAACGATACGCATGGAGTAACCAGATATTCTTCCTTGCGCAAAATCATAAAATCGGCAGAAAGCGCCCGTGGAAGAGCATAGCTGCAGGCTTCACGTTGCAAAAAACACCATACTCTGCTAAGTGTTGTGGCACCCTGAGAGGCTTGTGTTTTGGCCGCTCCAGCCTCAGGAACAACCTCTTCCCGAATCCGTTGACGCAAGGTACGACCATGCGCTTTAAGCCCATAAAACCAAAGAAGATTTCCAGTCAGATTGCCGACCAGATTCGGGCCTCCATCCTTGCTGGAGATTTCAGCCCTGGCGACAAACTGCCACCCGAGCGAGAATTGGCGGAAATGTTTGGCGTGTCACGACCTTCGGTGCGCGAGGCCCTAAATTTGCTTACTGCCTCGGGTATGGTCATGTCCTATCAGGGCGGAGGCACAGTGGTTCTTTCCCTTTTGGATATGGACAAGGACAATGCCTTGAGCGATCTCATTCGCCAGCAGCAGGAACGGGCGCTGGATGTAATGGAGGTGCGCAAGGGGCTTGAATCCTGGACCGCTTTTTATGCAGCCCAGCGCGCCAACCAGGCTGATATCGAACGCATGGATGAAATCCTCTCCTCTATGCAGCACCGAGACGATGCTGTTACTCCACCTGAAGACCTGGATGCCAATTTACACATCGTCATTGCCCGCGCTACCCACAATGTGGTGTGGCTGCACCTGATGCAGAGTATTTTCGATGCCATGCGCGAGTTTCAGCGCAGCGTCTGGCGCGCGGTCTATCTCACCATGGAAGACCGGAAACTGCTTTTTGAACACCACCAGGAAGTGGTGGCCGCCATCAAGACCGCTGACCCGGAAGCAGCACGCTCAGCCATGCTCAAACACCTGAACTTTGCCGAACGCCGCAGCATTGCCTACGTTTCCCATAACAGCGACCAAAAGCAACACTGAGCAAGCCTTCTTTTTATTTCAATCCATTATTATTCAGGTAGCTTAAGCGCTCTCTTTGTTTGCTTCAGCAAATGCTTGCAGGGCCTTGTTGTTGTTGTGCGTCTGTATAAGATTTCGCGTCGAGTCCTGATCTATTTTTGCTCTGAAACTGGCAGTACCTCCCCTGTTGCCTTTGATTTGCCCTGCACTTTTGCTTCTAATCTGCCGCCATTATCCCTTCCTCTTCAAGCGCGATTTAGGAATACCTCTCATTTTCAATAGAATGATGCGTTTTTTCGTTGACATGGGTAGCATGTAAGTATAATTGGTAAGACAATCAAAACATCTTCCCCCTTTGTTTATCCCTCAATCCAGGAGGAACCGCCATGCTTGCGCAATCCATGCTTTCCCAACTTGAACAGATCGTCGGCAAAGACAATGTCCTCACCAGCAAGATGGATATGGTGGCCTATAGCTATGACGCCACTGCGGATATGCCCAAACAAACACCGGATGTGGTCGTCTTCCCCCAAGACAGCGACATGGTGCAGGCCATTGTCCGGCTGGCGCGGGAGCATAAAGTGCCCATCTATTCGCGCGGTGCGGGCACCAACCTGAGCGGCGGGGCTGTACCGCTAAAAAAGGGTATGGTGCTCTCCTTTCAGAAGATGAACAAAATCCTGAACATTGACCCAGATAACTTAAGCGCCGTGGTGCAGCCAGGGGTGGTTATCGGCACGTTGAATGCCGCGGTTGCACCCCATGGTCTGATTTATCCACCAGATCCCGGTACCGTTGCCACCGCCACCATGGGCGGCTCTGCCGCAGAGAACTCCGGCGGCCTGCGCGGCCTTAAGTATGGGGTAACCAAGGACTATGTTATGGGCATGGAAGTAGTGCTGGCCAATGGCGACAAGGTGCGCTTCGGCGGCAAGACCGTGAAGAATGTAACCGCGTACGACTTTGCCAACCTCTTTGTCGGCTCTGAAGGAACGCTTGGTATCATCACCGAAATCACTGCCAAACTCATTCCTGCGCCCAAGTTTCGCCGCACCCTGGTGGGCACTTTCAAAACCCTGGCCGATGCGGGCAATACTGTCTCCGGCATTATTGCCGCCAAGGTCATCCCGGCCACCATGGAGATCATGGATAACATGACCCTGCGCACCGTGGAAAATTCCGCCAAAATCGGCCTGCCCACTGATGTGGAGGCCATGCTGCTCATCGAGGTGGATGGCATGTCTGAAGATGTGGTTATGGCCGAGGCCGAAGCAGTAAAGGAAGCAGTCACGAAAAATAACGGCACACTCTCCGTGGCCCAGAGCGACCAGGAGCGCGACCAGTTGTGGGCGGCCCGGCGCAATGCCCTGCCTGCCCTGGCCCAACTCAATAACACAGTTATTTTGGAAGACGCCACCGTGCCCCGCTCACACATTACTGACATGCTCATTGCCTGCCAGAATATCGGTAAGAAATATAACCTGACGCTGGGCACCTTTGGTCATGCCGGCGACGGCAATCTGCACCCCACCATTTTGTGCGACAAGAACAACACGGATGAAATGGAGCGCATGCATAAGGCTGTGGATGAAATTTTCGCGGCAGCACTCAGTTTTGGCGGCACCCTTTCCGGCGAGCACGGCATTGGTATGGCCAAAATGAAATACCTGAAGGATGAGATTGGCGAAAGTGGGGTTGAGCTGATGCGCTCGCTCAAGGCCGCGCTTGATCCGGATTGTATCCTCAACCCGGGCAAGATGGTACCGGCACCGGCGGAGGCCTGAAATGACGACAGAAGCTCCCAGCAAGGAAAAAGCTGGCTACTTCGAGGAGTTGGAAGCTATCCGCGAAGAGCTCGACAAGTGCATGAAATGCGGCAACTGCATGGCAGTCTGCCCAGTCTATGGCGCGGAAAAACTGGAAACCTCGGTCACGCGCTCTAAAATAGCCATTGCCGAGGCGGTGCTGGACGGCACCCTTGAGCTGGATGATCCTCAGGTATACGACATGCTCTTCAACTGCCTGGTGTGCAAGTCCTGCATGAGCAACTGCCCCACCCAGGTGAACTTCGAGTGCATCATGCTGGCCCTGCGCGCTGCCTTGGTGCGTAAAAACGGTCTGCCCTGGCTGAAGAAGATGATCTTCTCCATGCTGAACAACCCCAAACTCTTTGATGCCGGCATGCGCCTTGGCGCTGCCATGCAGCCGCTGGCCTTTCGTGGCGAGCAGGACGGTCGGGCCATGTCCCCTCGTTCGCCCTTTACCGTGGTGGGCAAGGGAATTGGTTTTGACAGCAAGCGGCTCTTACCGACCACCACTGTCAAGCCCCTGCGCGAGCGGGTGCCGGAAGTGGTTCAGGTGCAGGATGCGACCATGAAGGTGGCCTTTTTCACCGGTGATTCCCTTAACTACTTTTATCCCCAGGCCGGAGAAGATTTGATCGAGGTATTGAGCGCCAACAACATTGAGGTGCACATCCCCAAAGAGCAGGTTTGCTGCGGTACACCGGTACTGGTGCATGGCGATGTAGATACTGTACGCAAGCTTGCCCGTAAAAACATCGATGCCATGGATAAAAGCGGTTCTTCCTATATCATTACCGGTTGCGGCTCCTGCGGCAATGCCTGGCAGCACGACTACCCCGAACTGATGGCTGGAGACCCGGTTTACGGCAAAAAAGCACAGTACTGGGCGGAACGCACCTATGATATTTCCACCTTTCTCACCAAAATAATTACCATGCGGCCGCCCAAAGGCCGAGTGGAACAAGTGGTGACCTACCATGATCCCTGCCATCTTAAAAAGGGAATGAAGGTGGCCGCAGAACCGCGTGAAATTCTGAAAAGCATCCCAGGCATCAGCTTCAAGGAGATGAAGGCGCCAGATGCCTGCTGCGGTAGTGGCGGCTCCTTTGTGCTTACCCACTACGAAACCGCTGCCAATATCGGCAAGAAAAAAGCGGATGATATCGTGCAGACAGGGGCAGAAGCAGTGGCCACCGGCTGCCCGGCCTGCATGATGCAACTGATGGACAACATGCACCGCTGCGGCCAGGACAAGGAAATCGTGCACTATATTTCCCTGCTGGCCGAGTCCTACCGCAGGGAAAAGGAAACGGACAAAATTTGATCTAAGCGCCGGAATCTGCCCTGCCTTGAGCGGTTCATAGTAAAGAGGCATGAGAATTCCGGCTTTGAGTTATTGTTCATCATACTGTTCACCCCAAAAGGGAAAGGAGGTACAGCATGCAACTTGGTTTTATCGGCCTGGGTCATCTGGGCAAGGCCATTGCCGGTCGTCTTATTGAGTGCGGTAACGAACTGGTGGTATGGAACCGCAGCTCAGGCAAGGCCGCAGGGTTGAAGGCAAAGGAAGTGCAATCGCCCGCAGAGGTTGCCAGCCAGGCAGATATCATTCATGTCTGTCTTTTTGACAGTGCCGGGGTGCATCAGGTGCTCACCCAGGAAAACGGCCTGCTCAAGGGAGACATCAAAGGTAAAATCATCGTTGACCACAGCACCAACCATTTTCAGGAGGTGTTGGCCTTTCATGAACTCTGCGCCCAGGCCGGGGCACAGTATCTGGAAGCACCGGTACTGGGCAGCGTGGTTCCGGCCCAGAATGGGCAGTTAACCGTGGTGGTCAGCGGCAACAAGGCCGCTTATGACAAGGCTAAGCCTGTGCTTGATCAGGTAGGTTCAAACGTGTTTTTCCTGGGTGCTCCGGGTCAGTCCAGCAAGATGAAGCTGATCAACAACCTGGCCCTGGGCGGCTTTATGGCCATTTTGGGCGAGGCGGTAGCCTTTGCCGAGTCTGTTGGCATTGATAAGGCGGCAGCCCTGGATATTCTCGACGTGGGCGGCGGCAAGTCGCTCGTGCTGAGCGGGAAAAAGGCCAAAATGCTCAACAATGACTTCTCCACCCATTTTTCCGCCAGCCTCATCTACAAGGATCTGCACTGCCTGCAGGATCTGGCCTACAGCGAAAAACGGCCCCTGTACATGGCGGCAACAGCCAAGGAAATCTTTGCCCGCGCTATTGCAGAGGGCATGGGTGAGCTGGATTTCTCCGCAGCCTATGCGGTGTTTAAAAACCAGATCAAGAAATAACAGGATATACTTCAGTTGTATCATCCGGCAGGCCATAGATTTGGCCTGCCGTTTTTTTTGCCTCGAAAGCAGCACAGGCTCCCCCACCCCGGCAAAAAAACCTGATTATTGCTTTTTTATAGCGCCAAACGCGGCAAAGCAGGAATTTTTATGCAAGAGCTCAACAGAGCTAACGTCAATCTTCCGCAATAATGCGGGCTGATAGGTGACTGGGGGGAAGTCTTCTTGATCAATATAGGCAAAAACTTTTTCCTTATATGAACTGCCCCGTTTTTTTGGAGGCGGTTTAGTTTGATATGGAAATGGAATAAGCCATCCTCGCTCGCTCTTCTGGCCCGAACCTTCTACCTGAGCAATTTTTATGGCTTTGCCCCCAGGTTCTCCAGGTCTCGGGCGTACAGTCAATTTTGCCGGCAATAGAGCAAACGGCGGCCCAGTTTGATACGTATTCATCTTATTGCTCCAACACCAGGCCAACCGCATGTTCCCGAACATCTGCACTGTATCTCTTCTTGATATTCATGACTCCGGTCTCTCAGATCAGACTTCGGAGCCTCCGACGATACCGGAGCGGTCCAATTGCCCAGGAATATGATTTGCCCGGCACCTGTGCTTGATTCTTAGTTTCCGGTTGCCAAGCTGCGGATAATCTGACAGATTACAAAATCAGCAGATTATGGTGCCCTACTTCCTCAACCATAATTAACCCCCATTATCTTGTTCAACCCAAGGGAGCCTTTATGAAAAAACTCATTGCTACTTTAACGATTTTTGTTCTGAGCTGTTTTTTTGCCTCCACGGCCTTTGCGAAAAAAATCACCGTCGCCTGTGACACCAACTTCCCGCCCTTTGAGTTTAAAGACCCAAAAACCGGCAAACACACCGGCTTCGATGTGGAGCTGTGGGATGCCATTGCCAAGGAGCTTGGCCTTGAATACGAACTGCAGCCCATGGACTTTAACGGTATCATTCCCGGTCTGCAGTCTGGCCAACTCGATGTCGGCATCGCCGGCATGACCATCAAACCGGAGCGGGCCAAGGTTATCGATTTTTCCGATGGCTACTACAAAGCCGGTCTCCTGCTCCTGGTGCGGGCGGACAACACGGACATCAATGGTGTTGAAGACCTGAAAAATAAGGTGGTTGCCACTAAATTAGGCACAACTTCTCCTGATTTTCTGAAAGAAAACACCACCACCAAGGAAACCAAACTCTACCCCAACAACGACGCCATGTTCCTGGAGTTGATGAGCGGCGGTGCCGATGCCGTGCTCTTCGACTCGCCTGTAGTCAGCGACTTCATGATGAAAACCGGCAAGGACAAGGTCAAGGTAGTGGGCCCGCTGTATCAGGGTCAGGATTATGGCATTGGCTTTCCCAAGAACAGCGAACTGGTGGCCAAGGTCAATACCGCCCTCAAAGCTCTGCGTGACAACGGCACCTACAACCAGCTCTATATGAAGTGGTTCGGCACCGAACCGAAATAAGCAGTATATCCTGAGTAATAACAGGGTGGCGGCTGTTTACACACAGAGCCGCCACCTTGGCCTTTTCTCTGTTTTTTCTCCTTTCATTCCAAACCCGCTACACATCCATGGCCTTTCAATTCGAACCCGCCATAGTCCTTGAAACCTTTCCCCTGCTCGTGCGCGGGCTCAAGCTGACTGTGGAAATAACCGTGGGCGGCCTTTTTTTCGGCTTTTTCCTCGGTTCCGCCGCCGGTCTGATGAAAATCTCCCGCAATGCAGCGGTGCGTCTGCTTGTCGGAGCCTATATTGAATCCATTCGCGGCACCCCCATGCTGGTGCAGGCCATGTTTCTCTACTATGGTGTGCCCCTGGCCATTGGTGTACGCATTGCCCCTGTCACCGCGGGCATTATCATTATTGCCGTCAATTCTGGGGCTTATATCGCGGAAATTGTGCGGGGAGCGGTGCAGTCCATCAACCCGGGCCAGATGGAAGCAGGCCGTTCCATTGGCCTGACCCACAGCCAGGCTATGTTCCATGTGATCTGGCCGCAGGCCCTCAAACGAATGATTCCCCCCCTGGGCAACCAGTTCATCATCAGCCTGAAAGATACCTCACTTTTAATGGTGATCGGCGTGGGCGAACTCATGCGCACCGGCCAGGAAATCACTGCGGTCAATTTCCGCGCCTTTGAAGTCTATATGGCGGTTGGTCTGGTGTATCTGGCCATGACCATGACCATAGCCAAGCTCATGGCCATGGTGGAAAAACGATTGAGCGTCAGCCAAAGGTAGGTAGTCATGATCCGCATTCAAAATCTGCACAACCGTTTCGGTGAACTGGAAGTACTCAAGGGGATTGACCTGCACGTGCGGCCAGGCGAGGTAGTCTGCATCATCGGCCCTTCGGGTTCGGGTAAATCCACGGTACTACGCTGCATTAACCGGCTGGAAGAGCCTAGCTCGGGCAGCATTGTTGTGGATGGTCATGATGTCATGGCCAGGGAGACCAATATCAACCTGGTGCGCACGGAAGCGGGCATGGTCTTCCAGCAGTTCAACCTCTTTCCCCACATGAAGGTGCTGGCCAATGTAACCCTTGGGCCTATCAAGGTGCGTAAGATGCACAAAGAAGAGGCCAAGGCCCTGGCGCATACTCTACTTGCCAAGGTAGGCCTTGCCAGCAAGGCGGACAACTATCCAGAACAACTCTCGGGCGGGCAGAAACAACGGGTGGCTATTGCCCGGGCGCTTGCCCTGCAGCCCAAGGTGATCCTTTTTGACGAGCCCACCTCGGCCCTGGATCCGGAACTGGTGGGCGAGGTGCTGGAGGTGATGCGCCAACTGGCCCGCGAGGGCATGACCATGGTGGTGGTCACCCATGAGATGGCTTTTGCCCGGGAGGTGGCGGACCGGGTTATTTTTATTGATAATGGCCTGATCCAGGAAGAAGGGCCGCCCAAGGAATTCTTCGGTAAGCCAAAAAATCCGCGCCTGCGCAGCTTCCTCAGCAGCGTCACCGCTGCCTGATTCACTACCAGACCAGATTTACCTGCCGGTGTGGCCGAAACCGCCGCTGCCCCGGCTGGTTGCATCAAGTTGCTCCACCTGCCGGATTAACGCGCGCGCCACTGGCGCCAGCACCAACTGGGCAATGCGATCACCCCGCTGAATCTGGTAGACTTCCTTACCCAGATTGATCAAACCCACCTTGATTTCACCCCGATAGTCGGCATCAATGGTACCCGGCGCGTTAACCACGGTGATGCCATGCTTGATGGCCATGCCAGAACGAGGCCGCACCTGCAGTTCAAAACCAGGCGGGATGGCTACGGCAAATCCACTCGGCACCAGGGCAATCTCGCCCGGTACAAGGACAAGCGGCTCGCTCAGCGCGGCAGCCACATCCATGCCCGAGGCATTGGCACTGGTGTAGCGCGGCAGCGGTAAATCCCTGTTTGCCGCCCCATCAAGCCAGGTAAAATCGAGTTCTACTTCCTGCATAAGGCCCTCCCTTGCAATGTGTTATTTCAATTCCAGATCAAAGAAGATATCAAGGAGGCGAGAATAAATGCGATGCAGACGTACATATTGGGTACTTCGAGGAGCATTTTTCGATGCCGACATAGATAAGGCTTTGATATAAAATTGGAATTATTCCAGAGCTAAATCAGAGATGAAATTTACATAAGCCCAATAAAAAAAGCCGGTCGCCCATAGCAGGCAACCGGCTGCACAATACAGCGTATTCCAATTCCAGATCACAGATCGTACCTTGATCTGAAGCTTGGATTATGGCTACTCTTTATTCCTCGCCTTCTGCCAGGGCAGCCTTCCGGCTCAGGCGGATACGGCCACGGTTATCGATATCAATCACCTTTACCTTGATGATATCTCCTTCCTTGACCACATCCGTCACCTTCTGCACCCGCTCGTTCTTCAATTCGGAAATATGAACCATGCCATCTGTGCCCGGCAGGATCTGGACAAAGGCGCCAAAATCCTTGATGGTGCGTACTTCCCCTTCATAGATGCGGCCCACCTCAGGAATGGCGGTCATTTCTTCGATGCGTTTCACCAGTGCCGTGGCCGCCTCGGTGCTACTGCTGAAAATTTTGACGGTGCCATCATCCTCCACATCGATCTTGGAATCAAACTCGGTGGTCATCTCGCGGATGACCTTGCCCCCCGGGCCGATGATATCCCGGATCTTGTCGGGATTGATGCGCAGGGTCACATAGCGCGGCGCATGCTCGGATACCGCCTCGCGTGGTGTGGCCAGCGCCTCTTCCATCTTGCTAAGAATGTGCAAACGGCCATTCTTGGCCTGGGCCAGGGCACTGCCCATGATAGCGCGGTCAACGCCGTCTATTTTAATATCCATCTGCAGGCCGGTGATGCCTGCGTTGGTGCCAACCACCTTGAAATCCATATCACCGAGATGATCTTCGTCTCCAAGGATATCGGTGAGTACCACCACCTTCTCCCCTTCCTTGATCAAGCCCATGGCCACGCCGGACACCGGGGTCTTGATGGGCACGCCCGCATCCATCAGGGCAAGGCTCGCCCCGCAGACCGTGGCCATGGAGGAGGAACCGTTTGATTCCAGTACCTCAGAAACTACCCGCAGGGTATAGGGAAAGCTGTCGCCAGCTGGCAGCACCGCCTCAACACCGCGCCTGGCCAAGGTGCCATGACCGATATCGCGGCGGCTGGGCCCACGCAGCGGTCGTACCTCGCCCACGCAAAAGGGCGGGAAGTTGTAGTGGAGCATGAAACGGC
>CAZEIT010000036.1:10016-11301 GCA_964512515.1 uncultured Desulfobulbus sp. | reverse complement strand
TCAGATCAGTGCTTATTTTATCCCTCAGGATGTCTCACAAAACCCGACCAGTTCAGTATTTCGGTATCCACACCACATGGAACTTGCAATCCCATTTCGTGTGACTTAAACATTGTATGTCGTTCATGAAGCCTCCTTTTTCGTGACTTTGAGCGGTCCACGAAATTGGAGGCTTCTTTATTTTGCAGGAACCGTCAAACTTTGATTGTCCCCCGGCAAAGCCGGGGGTTTACCTAAGGGAAATTACGGGGTAATCAACCTTGTCAACCCTATCAGATGGCCAAACAGCCAAGATGGGCATCGGCGGCATCACGCCAAGACAAAAACTGAGAATGGCTGCATAGCCTTTACTTCTCAAATTGAACAAAAAAGGAGGAGAACCGACCCGCTCAAAGATCATATTCTTCCGGGCTCTTCCGGCTGTGTCGGTTTGTCAGATGTTGTGTATCTTCGCCTCAGCCGGATTTTATAAATTGAAATAACAACGAATTAACACATATATCAACGTTTCACTCTTTTCTTTTTCAACCTCCATTCCTCGCCCGCCCCAGCCATTATACCCTTGGCCAAGCATGTCGCTTCGAGTATAATAGAACTGTCTTGCAATTTACAATTTACAGAATGAATACGTACGCCCCCTGCCGCAATTTCACAATCCTGCTTGCTCCATCCATTCCACATCTTCCGGAAAACCATGCAAAACGCTCCGCGCCGTACCAATATATGGCTCTCCTCCTGCCTGGCCTTGTGTGCCGGGGGGCTTTTCTTGTTCAATGCTCCTGCGCAGCTCCCTGCTGAAGACACGGTGCTCAGCACCATCAAGGAGGCGATGAAGCAGTATGAGAAAGGAGATTACACCGCTGCCGCCTCCAATCTCAACTATGCCTCTCAACTGGTGCTGCAGAAAAAAAGCGAACAGATGAAGACCCTGCTACCCGATGCGCCTCCAGGCTGGCAGGCCGAAGAGGCTAGTTCCCAAGCCCTGGGCTCTGAAGTGCTGGGTGGCGGACTCACCATCAGCCGTACCTACACCAAGGGCGAGGCTTCGGTACATTTGGAGGTTATGGCCGATTCACCAGTGCTGCAATCGGTTCTGATGATGACCAGTAATTCGGTCTTTGCCAGTGCAGGTGGTGGCAAACTGGAAACGGTCAAGGGCAACAAAGCCATTGTCAAGTACGACCAGGACAATCAGGGCGGAGAGATATTTGTGGTGGTGGATTCACGCTTTGTGGTGGTCATCAAGGGTCGACATGTCAGCCGCGAAGAGCTGGTGCTTTTTGCC
>CAZEIT010000036.1:3928-10006 GCA_964512515.1 uncultured Desulfobulbus sp. | reverse complement strand
AAACTCGCCAAGAGCTGAACGCAAACAGAGTATTAAGCACTGCATAGTTTGTAAAAACCTTTCCCGGGGAATGCTGACGAGGTTTTTCCCGTGTGCACAAGGTTCTCCCCTGTTACAAACGGACAAGAATTGGCCTTCTTCCAGTAACAGGGGTTTTTCATCAGCAACGGAACCAACAAGGACACAGTGGCCGCGCACGAAACAAACCATCAGAAGACTGCTGACACCATCAGCAATGAGGCGATTTTCAAGGTGACCAAGGAAATCGTGGTCAAATTCATTGAGGTGGGCAAACTTTCGCCCTCTGGTTTTGAAGAGACTTTCAGCCGGGTGTATGCCACCATAGAACGCACGGTGCGACCCAAATGAAGCACGCCCAGTTAGACCTGGCCCTGAACCGGGCTCCGGCGGCGCCTTCCCATATCCATCTGATTGGCATCTGCGGCACGGCCATGGCCGCCCTGGCCGGTATGCTGAAAGAGCGCGGCTACAAAATCACTGGTTCGGATCAACAGGTCTATCCGCCTATGTCTGATTTTCTGGCCAGCCAGCACATAGAAGTACAGCAGGGATTTCAGGCCGCTCATCTACACCCTAAGCCGGATCTGATCATTGTGGGCAATGTGGTGCGCGCGGTCAATCCGGAGGCAATTGAACTGGCCCACCTTGGCCTGCCCTACCTCTCCATGCCCCAGGCCCTGGCCCATTTTTTCCTGCAGGGCAAGATTCCACTCGTAGTCAGCGGCACCCATGGCAAAACCACCACCTCCTCACTTTTGGCCACCACCCTGCTTCGCATGGGAGATGCGCCCGGCTTTATGATCGGCGGCATTGTCGAGGCCTTTGGCCGCAACTACAATGTCAGCGAGAGCCCGTATTTTGTGGTGGAGGGTGATGAGTACGACACCGCCTTTTTCAACAAGGTGTCAAAGTTCCATCACTATCTGCCCAGGTACGCCATCTGCACATCGGTGGAGTTTGACCATGCCGATATTTTTACGGATCTCGCCAGCATCAAGCGTACCTTTGCCGAATTCTTTGGCCGCATCCCTCAAGATGGGGCGCTCTTTGCCCATGGCGATGACCCGGTGCTAAGTTCGCTGCTCCCTTCTGCCCGTTGCCCGCTTATCACCTACGGCACTGGCGAGCACTGCCAGTGGCGCTTGCACGAAATCCACAGCCAGGATTTGCGCAGCTCTTTCACCTTTTCCTACCAAGGTGTAATGCAGGCCCCCTGCCACCTGCCCATGCCGGGCCGGCACAACTGCCTCAACGCCCTGGCCGTGATTGCGCTCCTCCACAGGCTTGGTTTCCCACTAGAGCGCATTCTTTCAGCCATCAGCACCTTTGAAGGTGTGAAAAGGCGGCAACAGATTCGCGGCACGGCGCGCGGCATTACCGTGGTCGATGACTTTGCCCACCACCCAACAGCAGTCCAACTCACCATCCAGGCCCTGCGCCAGGCCTGGCCCCAAAGCCGCCTCTTGGTGGTTTTTGAGCCACGCACCAATTCCAGCAGACGCTCGGTATTTCAGAAGGACTATGCCAAATCCTTTGCCGAGGCTGATCAGATTCTGATTCGGCAAGCCCTGCCCTTGGATGGCATTGCTGCAGAAGATCAGTTTTCCTCCACCCGCCTGGCCACGGATTTACGCAGCCAGGGTCTTCATGCTCAAGACTTTGCCGATACGGATGAAATTATCGACTACCTGGCCCAGCATGCTCAAGCCGGAGACAAAGTAGTTATTCTGTCCAATGGCGGTTTTGACAATATCCACAGCCGTTTGCTTGAGCGCCTGCACCAGGAGGCTTAGCAGTCATACCAGCCCTTTCATGTGTCTAAAAAATCAGCCCGGTAAAAAGCAGTTCACATGGCTGCAACGATATTGCGTCCCTTTTAAACAGAGAAAACGCTTTTTTTCACACTCAGTTATTTCTTCAATTTCAGGAGCATTCAATGAAAATTGCCGTGTTCAAGGAGAAGCATCCAGGCGAAACCAGGGTGCCGCTTGTACCCGCAACAGCGGAAAAACTGGTGAAACTCGGCGCTGAACTGGTGGTCGAGTCTGGCACAGGCGCAAGCTGCCGTTTCAGCGACGAGCAGTACCAGGCTGTTGGAGCCAGGGTGGAGTCCTCACGGGAGGTACTGCTTGCCGAGGCAGATATCATTCTGCGCCTGCGCAAACCGCCGCTTGAAGAAGTAGGACTCATGCGTTCGGGCGCACTCCATATCAGCTATCTGGACCCTTTCAACGAGGTGGAATTGGTGGATGCGCTGCAAAAAGCAGGCATCAGCGCCGTCAGCCTGGAGATGATCCCCCGCAGCACCATTGCTCAGAAAATGGATGTGCTCAGCTCCCAGGCCAACCTGGCTGGGTATGTCTCGGTTTTGCTCGGTATTGCGGAGATGCAGAAAATCCTACCCATGATGACCACTCCGGCCGGTACCATCAAACCTGCCAAGGTTTTCATTATCGGCGTGGGTGTGGCCGGATTGCAGGCCATTGCCACGGCCAAGCGCCTGGGTGCACGGGTGGAAGCCTTTGACACCCGCCCGGTGGTGGAGGAACAGGTCAAGTCATTGGGCGCGAAGTTTGTCAAAATCGATCTGGGCGAAACCGGCCAAACCAAGGACGGCTATGCCACCCAGCTCACCCCTGAGCAAATGCAACTGCAAAAGGAGGGTATGGCCAAGGCCTGCGCCCAGGCAGATCTGGTCATCACCACGGCCCAGCTCTTTGGTCGCAAGGCTCCGCTTCTGATCGACCGGGCCATGATTAGCCGCATGCAACCGGGCTCGGTTATTGTGGATATGGCCGTGGAAAGCGGCGGCAATGTGGAAGGTTCAGTGCTGGATGAAGTAGTGGACACAGGCGGGGTCAAAATCATCGGCCTAGGCAATCTGCCCGGCAAGGTGGCCCTGACTGCCAGTGAAATGTACTCAGCCAATCTGGGCAACTTCATCACCCATTTCTGGGACAAGGAAAGTAAAGAGTTTAAGCTCAACCTTGATGACGATATTATCAAAGGTGCCCTGATCACCCACCAGGGGGCCCTGTTCAGCGAAATGTATAAAAACATCATGAATAAGTGAGGCAGTCATGAGCGCCGTTTTTCTCACCTTTATCTTTGTGCTCTCCATATTTCTGGGCTTTGAACTTATCTCCAAGGTACCATCCACCTTGCACACCCCCCTGATGAGCGGGTCTAACGCCATTTCCGGCATCACCCTGATTGGCGCGCTTGCCGCCACCCAGACCAGTCACCATGGCCTGAGCGTTTTTCTCGCTTTTCTTGCGGTGGTCTTTGCCACGATCAACGTGGTGGGCGGCTATGCCGTCACCGACCGCATGCTCTCCATGTTCAAGAAAAAAGACAAGGGGGGTGAGGCATGAACCTTGGACCTGTAGGTATCAACTTCGCCTATGTGGTGTCTGCGGCCTTGTTTATTTTTGGCCTGAAGATGCTCAGCTCGCCAGCCACTGCCCGGCGGGGTAATCTGCTTTCTGCCCTGGGCATGTTGCTCGCCATCTGCGTGACCTTGCTGGCCGTTGGCATTGCCTATCATTGGGTTGCCCTGGGCATCATCGTTGGCTCTACTTTTGGTCTTGTGGGCGCGTACCGGGTGAAAATGACCGCCATGCCTGAGATGGTGGCCATGTTCAACGGACTGGGCGGTTTATCGAGCCTGCTTCTGGCCTGGAGCGAGTACAACCAGATCCTGCACCCAACCACCTTCATTGCCCTGGTTACTGTGCTTTCCGTGCTCATTGGCGGGGTTACCTTCACCGGATCCATGGTGGCCTGGGCCAAGCTCAGCGGCAGAATGGTGCAGAAACCAATAACCTTCCAGGGCCAACACCTGGTCAATGGAGCGCTCTTGGCCGCGGCCCTGCTGGCGACCCTGGCCTATACGTTCACCCCCTCCCCTCCCCTTGGCTATCTGCTCTTTATCCTCGTGCTCCTGGTGGCGCTGGTGATCGGTGTGACTTCCACCATTGCCATTGGCGGGGCCGATATGCCGGTGGTGATTTCCCTTCTGAACAGCTACTCAGGCTTAGCAGCCTGCGCCGCTGGTTTTGTGGTGGCCAACAACATCCTCATTGTGGCAGGGGCTTTAGTAGGAGCAAGCGGTATCATCCTCACCCGCATCATGTGCAAGGCCATGAACCGCTCCCTGGCCAACGTGCTCTTCTACGGTTTCAGCAAGGCGAAAGCCAAGGATGCAGGCGCTGATGGGCCCAAGGGCGAAATCCGTCCAGCCTCGGCAGAAGATGTGTTCTATATCCTTGAAGCGGCAGACAGCGTGGCTTTTGTACCGGGATATGGCTTGGCTGTTGCCCAGGCGCAGCACGTGGTGCGTGAACTCGGTGATATTCTGGAGGCCAATGGCGCAGAAGTGGTCTATGCCATCCACCCGGTGGCGGGCCGCATGCCTGGCCATATGAATGTGCTCTTGGCCGAGGCCAATGTGTCGTACGATCAGTTGGTGGAAATGGACGACATCAACCCGCGCATGGATTCCATTGATGTCTGCGTGGTTATTGGCGCAAACGACGTGGTCAACCCGGCGGCGGTGTATGAAAAGGGCAGTCCCATCTATGGCATGCCCATTATTGAAACTTACCGCGCCAAGACCGTTATCGTCCTGAAGCGCTCCATGAATCCGGGCTTTGCCGGCATTGAAAACGCGCTCTTTTACGGTGAAAACACCCGCATGTATTTTGGCGATGCCAAGGCTGCCATCCAGGCGCTGATTGCGGAGTTCAAGGGATCGGCCAGCTAATATCAGGGCTGTTAATATCTGGCAAAGGACACCCGCACAATCTCGGTGTCCTTTGCCTCTCGCATTTTACAGCGCTTCCTGGTCGAGGTTGGTGCAGGCGGGTGCGACAGGATAAAGCGGCTGCAGTTTCTCGCGCAGCTTCACGAGCAGGCTGTGGCAGGCGGGCAGATCACAGGGATCTGCACATTGCTTCTCCACCTCGCTTATATACTCGGCAAGATCAAACAGACCAAGGTTGAGCAAGGTTCCACGTACCGCGTGACTTGCCTTGGCCAGGGCCGCGACATCGCCTTGCTGCTGCAGGACTTCCAGTTGGTTCATATACTGGAATAAGGTTCTGAGAAAACGGGGCAAGACTTCCTCCACCTGCTTCTCATCCAACAGGTAGAATTCCTGCATATGCTGCCGCATAATCTCAAGATAAAGATAGCGCTGTTCTTCCATGGAGTTTCCACCTGGTGATGATTGCTGAGCCCATATAATCTATTTCACTACCCGCTTCAATGACTCGTGGCAATCCCCTGCCCCCTTTGGCCCATACACTGCGCCGGATTTTGATGGATGATATCGGTCTGCACCAGGGTGACTCCATCCTCATCGCCGTTTCCGCAGGTCCGGATTCCATGGCCCTGCTACAACTCTTGGCCTCGCTGCGACCGCTGCTGCACATGGAGCTGAGCGTGGCTTATGTTGATCATGGTTTACGGCCCCATGAAAGCCCACAAGAATGGGCTCTAGTGCAGAAAACGTGTAAGGAGTTGCAAATAGATAGTACGCGCATCGAGGTGGATGTAGCCGGTGAGGCGGCCAGGCAGAAGCTTTCGCTTGAGCATGCCGCTCGCAACCTGCGTTATCATGGTTTGGAACAGCTCCGGCAGGCACTCTCTGCAGATTGGCTGGCACTGGCCCATACGGCCGATGATCAGGTGGAAGAGGTGTTGCTTCGTCTGATGCGGGGCGGAAGTCGCAAGGCCCTCGCTGGTATGCGCCTGGTCAGCCACGGCCGCATCCGGCCGCTTCTGCAGATGTCAAAAAAAGAACTCCTGGCCTATCTTGAGGAACACAACTACCCGTATTGTCATGATTCCAGCAATGACGACTTCTCTTTCCTGCGCAACCGCATCCGCCATCATTTACTGCCCCTTTTGGAACGGAAATACGATCCAGGTATCCGCCATGCACTACTGAAAAGTGCCGACAATCTTGCCGCAGATGAGGCGCTATTGGAGGAATTACAGCAGTCGGCCTGGCAGGAGCATGTCAGGGAGGAGACAATAAGCGATGCAGATGGA
>CAZEIT010000036.1:0-3918 GCA_964512515.1 uncultured Desulfobulbus sp. | reverse complement strand
TGGAGGCAGCAGGCAGATGTGGACATTTGCCCTGTCTGGTTTTACTGCCCTGGCCCTGCCCTGCAGCGCAGAGTATTGGAACGCCTGCTCTATACGACCCAGGGAGCGGCTGAGTATGAGCACATCCTGGCCCTGCTCAAACTGGCTGCAACCGGCACCCAGGGCAAAGAGCTACACCTGCGCCAGGGCCTGCGCGCAGTGGTAGACAAGAATGCCCTTGTCTTTTCCTTTCCCTGGGGGAAAGGCGCAAGCCGTCGTTCCTGCAGAAAGGGGTGAAGGTAATCCCCCCCTTTTTTTGTTCAATTTGAGAAGTAGAGACTATACAGCCTTTATCAGTTTTCGTTTTGCTGTGCTGCCACAAATGCCCATATTGGGCCGATCGTTGTTATAGGTCCGAAGCCATCGCGTGGCAAAGTCCTGAACCTGATTATGGAGCTGGTGGCTCACGTACTTTGACTCGTTATTGCACCGGATCGCATGCTGCCTGCAGCGCCACTCGATGATCTGCTTCAAAATGCTCAAGATCTGACTGTCGGAATAGCGCGATGTCTTCATTGTAAAAGCTCCTCGTTTGGGTCTACGAGAAAATTCTACTTTTTAAAGTGCTCATTTGAGGGGGGATACCAGACAATAAAAAAGGGTTGCTGTTTTATTTAACAGCAGCCCTTTTTTTATACTAATTGTTTAAATTATTTTTCTACCAAACTAGTGTCAACTTTGTAATCTTTATAGTCATCATCTTCATCAACAGCGCCTTCATCTGGAAGATTCAAGCCGAGTGAAGGAATAAGTTTACCCATTCCATTCAAGAGGCGATAGTGCGAATACAAGCCATCAAATTCTGCCGCTACCAATTGTCTTGCAGCATCGATGCGTTCCGCTTCTGCATCAAGAACATCCAGCAAGGTCCGCTCATTGATGTTCCACTGCTGGGTATAGGCATTGGCTGTGGATGCACTGTACTGTAATCTCTCCTTCAAATAGGCTATTCTTCTGTTTGCAGATTGAAATGCCTGCCAGGACAAGCGAATTGATTCAATCACCTGCCTGAAGGTATGATTCTTGATCTCGATCGCCTCACGAATCAATTCTTCTGTTTCCTCTTTACGTGCCTTGTCTTTCCAGCCATTGAACAGATTATAGCGAAGGCGCAGGAATAGCCGCAAGTCTTCTCGTTCGTCATAACTGTAACTGGTTTCGTCTTCAAAAATTTTATCTATATCAAAATCAACGATAGGCCAGAACGTGCTCTTGGCCACCTCATCCTGTTTAAAGCGTGCCTTGAGATCCGCTATGGCCGATTTAAGGGTAGGATGATCAGCAATCGCCCGTTGCTCCGCATCGCTCAGCGATTTGGGCAGGAGTTCGACCACTGACTGCGGAACGCTCAAGTTTACAGGTTCATGTCCAAGCAACGCATGGTAATTAGTTTGAGCATCAATCAAATTCTGCTCGGTGACAATGACATTGGAGCGGGCCAACCCCAAGCGGGACTGGATCTGTGATTGGTCCGCTCCGCGGCCAACGCCTGATTCGCTGCGAAGACCAATCTGATCGCCAATACGCTCGTGCAAGATCAGGTTCTCATCGGCAAGTGCCTTGTATTCCTGATTTTTTAACACTTCAAGGTAGGTTTTGATGGTCTCCAGTGCAGTGTTTTCGGCCGAACTCTGGGTTAAAAAGGCCTGCGATTTGACCCGGGCCTTTTGTCGCTCGACCTCATTCATAGTGGAAAAACCTGCAAAAAGGTTCTGTCGCAGACTGATGCGTGCCTCCCAAGGGCTAAGTTCGTCATCTATTGGCTTTTTAACATCGTCATACCCTGCACCCGCCTCGACATTGAGTTGCGGGTAGTATCCTGACCTTGCCTGGACGACCTCCTTGTCTCGAGCCAAGCGATTATGTGCTGCACTCCGCACATCCGGATGCCGCTGAACCACATTCTGAACCGCTTCCTGTAATGTTTCTGCGCTGGCATAGGTAGGAAGAAAAGACAGGAGTACTGCAACCCTAGCCAGTCGCTTAACTGTAATTTTCATAACCTTCTCCCCCAGAAAAGAACGTGTAATAACAGCAGATTACTTAAGTGTTTTCGACCTGTTGGTTAAATCTATAATAAGTGTCCCTTTATAAGTAAACAGTAATTCATTATAAATGTGAAAAAAATTCAATTACAAGATGGTCTTTTTAGAGAAATACCAGAAACGCAATCTTTTGATTAAAAATTTAAATTACATTATTTTGCAAGAAACGTATCGTGTTAAAATTGTGTTATTTTATTAAACTAAATAGATGTTTTTTACAACTCTATTCATTGTTATTGGTATCTTTAAGAAAAACATATAAATAATGAACTCGATTGATTGTTATAAAATATAATTTTTAGTAATCCAGCTGAAATAATGCCGGCACAATCAAAATGCAACCAAATATATGGTTATATTTTCACCATGAAAACAATTGATATACTTGTTCTTTGAACTAAAAATCTTAATCGTTCAAGTATTATAAATGTAATTGTATGTTTCTGCTCTACAAATTGGTATGCTTTGAGCGCGAATTAAGGCCTTTGCCACCTTTTGCATCTATTCCAGAGCGTCCAAGGTTACTGCAACCTCAAGCACAGTTGCGTCCCGCAACAAGGTAAGAGTGACGCTTTCGCCGACCTTGTATTTTTCTATGATATCGCGCAAGGAATCATAGTCGCGCACGGTTTCGCCGTTAACCTTTTGAATAACATCACCTGGCACAAAACCGCCCCGCACCTGGCGGCTACCGCGCAAGCCCGCCCGTTCAGCGCTGGAGCCGCGCGCCACATCAAGGATGAGCACTCCCTCTACTTCCAGTTCACGAACCAAGGCCGGAGGGGCCAAACTGACGCCCAGCCCTGGCCGTACCACCTTGCCATGGGCAATAATCTGCGGCACCACCCGGTTTACCTCTCCTACCGGTACTGCAAAACCAATGCCGGAACTCGCCCCAGAAGGACTGTAAATGGCTGTATTAACGCCGATCAAACGCCCTGCGCTGTCCAGAAGCGGGCCACCGGAGTTGCCTGGATTGATAGCCGCATCGGTTTGGATGACATCTTTGATGGCACGGCCATTGGTTGCGCGTATTTCACGTCCTAAAGCGCTGACCACCCCGGTGGTCAGCGTCTGATCCAAGCCAAAGGGATTGCCAATGGCAAAAACCTTCTGTCCGACCAAAAGATTCTTGGATTCACCGATGGCCAGAGGATGCAGGCTAGCCTTGGGTGCGCCTATCTGGAGTACGGCAATATCCTTGTCTGGCGCAACGCCCACCAGGGACGCCTTCCAGGAACTATGATCCGCCAGGGTCACTTCCAACCGACTGGCATCGGAAATGACGTGGTAGTTGGTGACTATGCGCCCTTCCGTATCCCAGACAAAGCCCGAACCAGTACCACTGGGGATCTCGTAGATATTAAGATTAAAAAAGTTGCGCCGCACCTCGATGCTGGTGATATAGACAACCGAAGGTGCTGACTTTCTGAAAATTTCAATGGTGTTCTGTTCATCTGCGGCCAGATCGCCCCGGGCTTCGATCTCGCGGGGCAACGCCCGCTGGTTATGCACTCCCGGCTGAATGGTCTCATAGGCAAGCCAAGCCAGAAGAGCCAGCCCGATGAGCACATACAGCCCCCTGCCTTCCATTTTAAATGGGCTACGCATCATAGTGCTTCTCCGTGGTTAGAGGAATACTGCCCTCAGACATGGCGAGCAAGGCTGTCTGCTACAGCCATTTTTTCCGTCTAAAAAAGAGCAACGTAAAGGCCGAAGAACAGAGCATAAGGAAAAGAGCAAACGGATAGCCCCATACCGATTCCAGTTCAGGCATAAAGCGAAAGTTCATACCGTAGGCGCTGGCAATCAGGGTGGGCGGCATAAAGATGAC
>CAZEIT010000035.1:0-11356 GCA_964512515.1 uncultured Desulfobulbus sp. | reverse complement strand
GCGCTCTACCTGCCATTTCAGCGATGCTGAGCATGGAACATCCACTACTTTTATAGGTATACTGATACTGTTTTGCATTTTGTAATATACGCAAGTCTGCAAAATACAGGTAAGGCTGTGAGCAGGCTGAGCTGCACTTGCCACAGGGCTTGCTTGCCTTTTAGATAAGATTTCTTAATATGCTGAGTTCATTATCGTTTTTTAACCACAAACTGGAATACCATGAAAACGGCGATGTTCTTTATATTGACTGCTTTGAAGTGGTTGGTTGTACCTGCCCTGTTTTTAGTGCTGGCATTGGCGGCCTTCCTCAAGTTTGCGCCTGTTTTCGGTGCCGCGCCCGATGCCGCCAGCAAGGCGAAAATTGAACAGGCCAGCAATTTTAACGGCAGCGTCTTTACCAATCTAAGACCAACCAGCATGGAAAACGACGAGCGCGAAAAACCATCCCTGCTGAAATGGCTGTCTTCATCACTGAACCCGCCGGAGGGCAAGCACCCGGCAGAACCTTTGCCCAGTAAACGGCTTGATGCAAACGCCCTTGTGGATGGCAGTATTACCTGGCTTGGGCATTCAACCGTACTGGTAAAGACCGCTGGCAAGACCCTGCTCTTTGACCCGGTTTTCCATCGTGCCTCGCCGGTTTTTTTGACAGGCAAACCCTTTGCCACGACCAACCCACCCAAGCTGGCCGATCTGCCGCCGATTGATGCGATTCTCATCTCCCACGACCATTACGATCATCTGGATTACCGTACTATTACAGCCATACATGCCAAGGTGGGGCATTTCTTTGTCCCGCTCGGAGTCAAGGCGCATTTGCAGCGCTGGGGCGTGGCTGAGGAAAAGATCACCGAGTTGGGCTGGTACGAAGCGGCCCAACTTGGCGCTCTGCGCTTTACCCTGACGCCATCACGCCATTTCAGCAGCCGCAGGCTCAGTAACCGCGACAGTACTTTATGGGGCGGATGGGTGCTGAAGGCACCGGCCTTATCCCTCTTTTTCAGCGGTGACAGCGGCTATGATCCTGAATTTGCGAAAATAGGCGAGCAATTCGGCCCCTTTGATATCGCCTGCATTGAAAACGGCACCTACGACCTGCAATGGCCGCAGATTCATATGCTGCCGGAAGAAGGAGTGCAAGCTGCGCTCGATCTGAGAGCGCACAGGGTGCTGCCCATACACTGGGCCAAGTTTGATTTGGCCTACCACACCTGGAAAGACCCTGTTGAGCGCTTCACCCTTGCGGCCCGGGGCAAAAACCTGCAGGTGGCCACTCCAAAAATCGGGCAAAGCTTTACTCTGGACCGGTTACCGCAGGAACCGTGGTGGGAGGATGTCAAATAGCCATACCGAATAACGATGCTGGCAATAAAAAAACCCTGTTTCGCAGCCAGAAACAGGGTTTTTGCATGGTGCAGGGCAGGGTGTCCTAGAACGGTCTTAGCACCCAGATGCCGCAGGGGCAGGTATCGGCGCAAAAGCCGCAGGCAATGCACTTGTTGTCATCCGAGACGTATTGGTAGCTCACGCCATCCTCACCCGGCGGAATCTCCATGCGGGAGATGGCTCCGGTGGGGCAGATGGTTTCGCACAGGTGACAATCCCGACAGGAGCCACAACTCAGGCAACGCGCCGCCTGCTGATCTTCAGTTGCCCCACGATCTGCCACTGGGTCAAAGTGGGCCAGGGTCAGGGCCTCATAGCTGATGAGCCGTTTGTTGAATGGCTGCCAGCTTTTTCCCTTAAGTGCCGCCAAAATATATTCGGCGCTGCGCCTGCCAGCACCCAGGGCATTGGTGGCAAGACCTGGGCGCTCCACATCGCCGACTGCCAGGATGCGCTCATCAGTGGTGCGGCCTGCCTCATCGGTTTTGATCCAGCTTGCGCCTGCGGCCTGCAGCACCTCAACCGACTCGGGCAGAAAGGAAAGGGCAGGTACGTCACCAATGGATATAATTACGGTTTGGGCTGGAATGAGCGCGCCTTTATCGGTGATCAGTCCCTCTTCCGTAATCTCGCGAGTCATGACCGGCCACTGGAAGACTGCACCCAGTGCCTCGGCTGCCTCGCGTTCCTTGCCAAAGGCAAGCGGCTTTTGGATATCAACGAGAGTTACCTGCTCAGCACCCAGCCGGTAGGCCTCGGTCGCCACATCGCAGCCCACATTGCCCGCGCCAATGATGACCACCTGTTTGCCGGTCTCCATGGGAGCATCACTTTTGGCGGCCTTGAGGTAGTCTAAGGCCGGAATCACCCGTTCATGGCCGGGGAAGGAGAGGGTGCGCGGCTGGTGCGCACCCACGGCTATCAACAGATAACTGTAATCTTTTTTAAGCTGTTCAACCTGATTTTGATCCAGGCTGGCTCCGGTGTGGACATAGAGGTTTGGCGTTTCCAGAAAACGTTTCAGCTCCGCATCCCAAACCGCCTGGGAAAGCCGTTCCCAGGGGATGGTTTGCGCCAGTTTGCCGCCAAGGAAGGTTTCGCGCTCAAAGATATGCGCCTCCACCCCATGCAGGGCCAGGTGCCAGGCTGCGGCCATGCCCGCGGGTCCGCCGCCAATAATGGCAACTTTCTTGCCGGTGGCAGGCAGGGCCTTGGGCGGATCAACAGCATGTACTGCCCGGCCCAGCACCGAGGCATCAATGCTGTAGTCGATCTTTTCGCGGGAGCAGTTCTGAATGCAGAGGTTTGGGCAAATGGCGCCGCAGACCGAGGCGGGCAGCGGGGTGTAACGTAAGAGCATTTCGTAGGCTTCGTTGTTGCGGCCTTCCCGGATCAGACGGAGACGATCAATGGTGGGAATGTGGATAGGGCAGTAAAAGGTGCAGGGCGCGGCCGCATCGCGGTTGGCCCAGAAGGGCTTGCGCCGCCGGAATTCGCCGGTTTCGATCACGCCAATGACACTGCGCTCCAGCATGGGAGCAAGGTCGCGCAGAGGGTCGCCGCCACGGAAGCCGGGATTCCATATCTTCCGTTTGAACTCGGCCATGGGCATGGGGCCGGAGAACATGAGGGCACGATCCTGCGGGTTGATGGCTTCAAGCAGGAGCCATTCTGTGCGCACTAAAAGGGTATTGAGCAGTTCAGCGCGTTCGATGGCTGCAAGAAAACCAGGCACTTCCGTGCTCAACCAGGACCATTCCTCGTCGCTGAGCTCCCGCATGCGGGCGTTGGTGGCCGAATAGCTGCCATCGGTCTTGCCGCGGAAGAAGATCTTGCCGCCCACCATGCCCACGCAGGGCCGGTAGCCCAGCACATTGTCTGGATTTTTCGGGGAAATACCGCAAACCACAGCGATACCGCCACAGTTGAATTCGGCAAAGGTGTCGCCGGTTGAACCCAGTACCCACATCTGCGGCCGTTCGTAGTCTGGGTTCCACTTGGTCATGGTGAGGCCGCGTGCGCCGATGCTGCCGCCAATCATCACCCGACCAGCCGCCATGGCGTTGCACACGCCGTTGGTGGCATCACCCTTGACGATGATATCCGCGCCAATGTTGAGATAGCCCGCATCATCTGAGGCCGAACCCTCGCAGATAATGGTCGCGCCCGGTTGCCCCATACAGCCCAGGCGCTGGCCCACCGGGCCACGCACGTAAAGCGTCAGCGGCTCTTTGCGCGAGCCCAGCCGCATACCGATATTGTGCTGGCCGTAGGATTCGAGGATAAGTTCGCTTCTGCCCTTGGCCGCGCCGCGCACCTCCTCCTCAAAAACCTTGGAAGAGAGCCTTTTGTTGTCTGCATCCCGGCCGTGGATAACGAGTATTGCCTGATCCGGTTCGTACATAGTGGTGCCTTGGAGGGTGGTGCCTTGAAGGGTGGTGCTTTGATAAGGGTAATCAGCAGACATGGTGGATCTGCAACCGCTTTGCCATGTCGGCATCGTCAATACCCAGGGCATCCGACATGCCAATGGGCAGGCTCTGGGAGCGGCCAAGCGGAGCCATCATCCTTTTGATTTCCGTGCGGATGGTCATAAAGGTTTCCGCCACCCGTTCTGCCACCTGATCAGAATCAAGCCTGCGGAAGAGTTTTTCATTCTGGCTGGTGATGCCCTTGGGACAGATACCAAGATTGCACACATTGCAGCGGCCCATCTCGTTGCCCAGGCAGCCGGCGGCCGCCTGCATGATGTATTTGCCGATATGCACACCAGATGCTCCCAGCATGATAAGGGCCATGCCGTTCTGGGTGACATTGCCGTTTTTGCCGATACCACCAGCCGCAAAGAGCGGAATTTCGTTCTGTCGGCCCTGCTGCACCAGATCCAGGTAGCAGTCGCGCAGATTGGAGGCAATGGGGTGGCCTGTGGCATCCATGCTCACGTTATAGGCCGCGCCAGTACCGCCATCGATGCCGTCGATCAAGAGGCCGCCTGCATAGGGGTTGCGCACCAGATTGTTGAGCACCGCCTTGGCCGAGGTGCTGCCCGAGATCTTCGGATAGACCGGCACCCGGAAGCCAAAGGCCATGGACATGGTCTGGATCATCTTCATGACGCTTTCCTCAATGGAGTAGAGCGTCTGGTGCACGGGTGGAGAGGGCAGATCAACTCCCTCGGGCACGCCGCGCAGCCGGGCAATGAGCTGACTCACCTTGAACCACATCAACAGGCCGCCATCGCCGGGCTTGGCCCCCTGGCCGTACTTGATTTCAATGGCCGCCGGGTCACACTGCATCTCGGGGATGGCGCGGATGATTTCATCCCAACCAAAGTAGCCCGAGGCAATCTGCAGGATGATGTACTTAAGAAAAGGGCTGCGTAGTACCCAGGGCGGACAGCCGCCTTCGCCGGTGGCTATGACCACTGGAATGTCCAGTACCTCGTTGCAGTAGGCTACACCTTGCAAAAGTCCCAGCCACATGTTGGGCGACAGGGCGCCAAAGGACATGGAGCCAATGACAAAGGGGAAAATCTCGCGGGTGGGAGGAATCCATTCGCCCACTAATTTTCGGCGCAAATACTCCTCGGGCGCAAGCACCCGGCCAAGGATGGTGTTGATGTTGAACTCATGGCGGCCTGCGTCCAGGGCAGGGTCGGTGAGCATGGAGATACGGCCAAAGGAAATGCGATCCAAAACCGTCTTGCCGCTGGCGTTGCGCCTGCCGCCGCGCTTGTAGGCCTCACCGCCAGCGTTCATGTGGAAGCTGCTGCGGTGCTCGTTGCTGTTGGTGTGCGGGCCAATGGCCTCGTTCGGGCAGACCATGGAGCACATGCCGCAGCCGATACAGCGCTTCTCAATTGAGGTGTGCTGCCGGATACCGACAAAGTGCCGGTACTCATTGCCGCGTCTTTTCTGGAGTACGTCCAGCTTGGGCATGCGCTGCCGCCGGTAGGTCAGATAGATGGCTCCGGTGGGGCAGACTGCAGTGCATTGACCGCATAACGTGCAACGGTCTTCCCGGTGGCTGATGATCCAGGGCAGATCGTGGTAGGTCAGGCTGCCAGGGGCAGTGTACAGGGATCGAACTGAGACCATATGTGGTAATCCTTGCGGTCAGGGGGGATGATAACGGTGTGCTCGCGCATGGGTTGAAAGTCGAAGGCCGGGTCACGGTCGGGAACCAGGGCGGCCACGCCGCACATCTCCGAGGCCATGGCCCAGGCGCCTGGGCGGCCGCCCACGGTGGCGGGGCGCATCTTCTTCTGATCCATCGCCAGCATGCAGGTTTCATCAGGAAGGGTGGCTATGACCGCGTTGGGGCCATCGATGATGAGCCTGCGGCAGACGGTGCGCAGACCCTTCAAAAATTCGCCCTGGGGGTGCTGGTCCAACTCCTCGCTCTTCAGGGGCGTAATGACGTGCTTGTACAATTCCAAAGGCAGCTTCAGGCGGCGAGTGACATAGTGGAGGATGTGGGCAAAGACCTCTGAGTCGCTGTGATAGCCAATGTAGCCTGGAATATTCTTGCCTTCCAGCCACTCGCGAATGGGGACAAAGGCGGTGTTCTCGCCATTGGTCATGGTGGCAATGCCCTGGATGAAAAAGGGGTGGCAGGCATAGAGATTGATGCCATAATTGGTATTCTGGCGGCCTTGGGCCATGACCACCCGCGCCTTGAGGCGGCCGTCGGCAAGTCCCAATGCATCGCCCACCTGTAGGGGCCAGCCCACCTCTTTTAAGGTGACCACATCGCGGTACAGGGAAAAGACCGTGATATCACCGCCATTGAGCTCTCCGTTCTGGCGGATGGCCAAACGCACCCTGAGCAGATTATCGTCGATTTCTTCAGTGGATAAGGTGTCCCAGGCAGCGGGCATGCGGTAGACCCGCACCAGGTAGACAAAACGGTCCTGAGCCTCGATCAGCTCGGGGTTGCGCTTAAACTCATGCACATACCGGATCTGAAAGCCCTGGCTGCCCATCCAGTCGGTAAGGCGGTGAAAGGCAGCCTCGGTGTGGGCAATGCCTGAGAGCACTACATGGTGGGATTGGAGCCGGAAATCCTCAAACTCCACCCCGCGCAGCAGCAGGCCCAGACCACTACCGTCATAGCCCTCCTGCATGGCTTCCATGGCGGTGAGCACATCATAGGGGGAGAAGGCCTCATCAGCGCTTCGTAAAGCCAAACGGCACATACGCGCTCCTGCAAATATATAAAAAAATAGAGAAGATAGAAACCGGCAACTCGGGTTGCCGGCAACAGACCGTGGGGATACTATTCGCGCTACGGGTGCTCCGCCCAGGGAAAGGCGAAAAAGAGGAGGGCGCGAAGGGGAAAAAACCGTGAAAGGAAAACAGCAAGCGGGCTGCAGCTAGATACAGAACCTTGGTCTTTCAAAGGATACAAGCACCTCTTCGGTGTACCTGTGTGAAAATGGCGGTATGGGGTGAAAAGAAACAGGGTGTAATCAGACGTTATTATCTGTTTTATCGTTTTCGATGGACTTTGGTTTGTCCTCGCTTTTGGTGGCTTCCTTGAAGTTTTTGATGCCCTTGCCAATGCCGCTGCCAATTTCCGGCAGTTTGCCGGCGCCGAAGATGATCACGATGATAACCAGGATGATTACCAGTTCGGGCATGCCTAAACCAAACATATTGTCACCTCGTAGAGTGGGGGTACGCTAAAAGTGCTTTAGCATAGCATTATTGAGAATAGCCTGTCAATTGGCAAGAAAAAATACTGATTCTTTACGTTTACTGCAGAGTGGCGCAAGCTGTGTCTGTCTGCCGTTTTGCCTGGGGAGATGCTGGTGACACAGGTATGGTCAGGAAAGTTGACGATTTTGACGCTGCTGCGGCGCATGGCCAATTATTCCATTTCTATATCAAAGATGATATCAAGGAGGCGAGGAAAATGCGACGCAGGCGTACGTAAAGGTACGTCCTGCGAGCATTTTTCGAAGTCGACACAGATAGGGCTTTGATATGAAAATGGAATTACTGCTTGGCAAAGGTTGTTGCCAGGGCATTGGCCTGCTTTAAAATAGCACGTTCATCCAGGCTGAGCAGCTTGCGGTTCTGCATGAGCAGACGGCCATTGACCATGGAATGGACAACGTCACTGCCCTTAACCGCATAGACCAGGTGTGAGACCGGATTGTACAGTGGGGTCAGGTGCGGCTGGTTCAGATCTATGACAATGCAGTCTGCCTTCTTACCTACTGCCAGGCTGCCAATGGCCTGCTCTGCGCCAAGCACCGTGGCCCCGCCCAAGGTGGCACAGTGCAGCGCCTGCTGCGCTATAACCGGGAGTGGGTCGCGGCGTCGGGCCTTGTGGATTTTGGCCATACTGTTCATTTCAGCAAACATATCCACTGTATTGTTGGAAGCACTGCCATCCGTGCCCAAACCCACGCAAACCCCTGCAGCCAGAAGCGTATCTGCAGGCGCGATACCCGAGCCCAGCTTCATGTTGGACTGTGGGCAGTGCGCCACCTTGACCCCGCGCCGGGCCAGGAGGGCAATCTCCTCCTCATCCAGCATCACGCAGTGGGCAGCTACCAAGTTGGGGCCCAATATACCGAGCTGCTCCAGGTGCTGAACTGGGCTGAGGCCATAGCGCTCCCGGCAACTGCGGTCTTCCTCCTCGTTTTCCGCCAGATGGATGGCCAGGCGCAGATTTTCCTTTCTGGCCATGTCGGCAACCCGTTTGAGCAGGCTGGGCGAGCAGGTGTAGACCGCGTGCGCCACCGCAGTCATGCTGATAAGCGGGTGCTTGCGGTAACGCAGGATCAGTTCCTGGCTCAGGGCCAGGCCGTTTTCCAGTTCGCCATAACTGGGCGAAGGGAAATCGTAGATGGCTTCACCCAGCCAGGCACGCATGCCTGCTTCCTCCACCGCCTCGGCTACGGCTCCGGCAAAGAGGTACATGTCGCAAAAGCTGGTGGTGCCCGAGCGAATCATTTCACAGAGCGACAGCAGGGTGCCGATGCGCACCATATCAGCGGTAAGGGTGGCTTCAACCGGGAAAATATATTCGGTCAGCCACTGCATAAGGGGCAGGTCGTCGGCAAGTCCTCGAAAAAGCGCCATGGCCGCGTGGGTATGCACATTGATCAGGCCCGGCATAATCAGACCATGGGCACTATGCAGTTGGGGCGCTTCGGGATAACGGGCGAGCAGTTCCGCGCTGGTACCCAGGGCAACAATGCTGTCGCCCTCAACCAATAGCGCGCCTTCTTTAATGAGCGGGCGCTCCTCCTCCATGGTGAGCAGGTAGCGGCCGCTGAGCAGGAGTTGCGAAGGCGGCGTCATAGGGTAAGCGAGGCGATGAAATGCAGGATGAGCTGCCTGAGCCTGGGCTGGGCAGCCTGAGCGGCAGCCACGATATCTTCAATGCGGATGGGCGTGAAGTTGTCTGGATTATTTACATTGGCCACCACCGAGAGCGCAGCCACGCGCAGCCCTGCATGCAGAGCGGTGAGCGCCTCCGGCACCGACGACATGCCCACTGCATCTGCGCCGATCAGCCGCAGAAAGCGAGTTTCCGCCGGTGTTTCCAGGCTGGGGCCGGGCACACACACATAGGTGCCGCTGGTTACCTCGGTAAACTGCAGGGCAGCAGCGCTTTCCAGCAGCAGGCTGCTAAGCTTTTCGTCATAGGGTTGGGAACAGTCGGGAAAACGCTTGCCCCACACGTCCACATTGGGCCCACGCAAGGGGTTGTCGGGCAAGAGGTTGAGGTGATCAGCCACGACCATGATGGTGCCGGGCTGGTAGGCTGGGTTGAGACCGCCGCTGGCATTGGTGATGAGCGCGACCTGTGCGCCCAGCCGCGACAGAACCCGGATGGGAAAACTTACCCTGCGGGCGCTGTAGCCTTCGTACCAGTGAAAGCGCCCCTGCAGAATGGCGGTGTATTTGCCTGCAAGACGACCAACTATCAAATTGCCGCTGTGGCTGGTAACCGTGGCCTTAGGGAAGTGCGGTAGTTCACCATAGGGAAAAATCTTGGCCTGTTCCATGGCTTCGGCCAGATTCCCCAAGCCGGTACCTAACTGGATAACCAGATCAAGCGGAGCCTCCAGGCTTTTTTCGAGGTAAGCAGCGCAAGCCTCAACCTGCAGTCGATATGTATCCATGTCATCCTGATTAAAGGTGCGCATGGGGTGGATGTGATTCATAGGGCTCAGGCAGACAGGGCTTGGGCTGCGACAAAACGCCGCACCGCATCCACGTCGGCATTAAGGATTTCACAGCGGCTTGCCCGCTTGTCCAGATCAGCAAGCGCGGGCGGCAGGGGCGGCTCGCTGCCAATGGCCCTGGTCACGGCCGCGCCAAACTTGGCCGGATGGGCCGTGGCCAGACACACCACCGGCCGGGAGCTACTCCTGCATTCCATGGCCGCCCTGATCCCGACTGCGGTGTGCGGATCGAGCAGATAGCCGTGATCCTGATGAAACTTGGCGATGGTGGCAATGGTTTCCTCTTCCGAAACGGAATGGGAGAGCATGTCTTGGGCGGTGCGTTCCCGGAAGCGGGACAAATCCAGTCGACCGCTTCGGGCGAACTGTTCCATATCTGCCCGCACCTGGTCTCCCTTGCCCTCGTGCAGATAAAAGAGATAACGTTCAAAATTGGAGGCTATCTGGATATCCATGGAAGGGCTGCTGGTGGCGATGACCTGGCCCTTGGAATAATCCCCCTTGAGGACAAAACGGGTGAGAAGGTCGTTGGCGTTGGTGGCCAGGATCAGGGTATGCAGACAACCTTTGGGTAAGAGCTGCTTGGCAATATAGCCGGCAAAGATATCGCCGAAATTGCCGGTGGGCACAGAAAAATCCACGCTGCCATGGCCATTTCTTCGCAGCCTCAGATAGGCGTAGACATAGTACACCACCTGGGCCAGCACCCGGGCCCAATTGATGGAGTTAACCGCGCCCAGCCGGTAGCGATCGCGAAAGGCAAGGTCGTTGAAAATGGCCTTGACGATGCCCTGGGCGTCGTCAAAGGTGCCACGCACCGCGATATTGAACACATTGGCATCCAAAACCGTGGTCATCTGCAGGGCCTGGAGCGGGCTGGTACGGCCGTGCGGATGAAGGATGAAGATATTGATGCCCTTTTTGCCGCGCACGCCGGCAATGGCCGCACTACCCGTATCTCCGGAGGTGGCCCCGAGGATATTCATGAAGCCGCCCTGTTCCTCCAGAATATAGGAAAAGAGATTGCCCAAAAGTTGCAGCGCCACATCCTTGAAGGCCAGGGTTGGGCCGTGAAACAGCTCCAAGATGTAGAATTCGCCCTCACGGCGCAGCGGTGTCACCTGGGGATGATCAAAACGGGCGTAGGACTGCTCGATCAACTCTTCAAGGTCGCGCTTGGGGATATCGTCAATAAACAGGGAGAGGACTGCAAGGGCGAGTTGCTGGTAGCTCATCCCCTGCCAGCGATCAAGGGCGGCGCTATCTACAGATGGCAGATACTCAGGTAAAAGCAGGCCGCCATCTCTGGCCAGACCCATCATGACCGCTTCTTTAAAAGGGAGGGGGGCGATGCCGCCCCGGGTGCTGATGTATCGCATGATAAGCCTTCCCGCCGGTTGGTCTGTTAACAGGGGGCGCGGCAGGTAAAAGGGTTGTAAGGGGAGAATTAGAATCTGGTTCTTGGCGCGGGCTTGGTTGTCTGGTCTGGAATGGGGATATTCAGTTCCAAGACCTCGCAGTCATCTTTTCTATCCAGAGAGAGATTGATCTGATCTTCACTGATCGGGATATACTTTCGCACCACTTCCAGGATATCTTTCTGCAGTTGGGGCAAAAAGTCGGGAGACGAGGGGCGGCGTCCGCCGTGGGCTACAATGATCTGCAGGCGCTCCTTGGCAATTGCAGCGGATGTCGGCTCCTTTTTGCGGAAAATAGAGAACAGGCTCATATCACTCCTTTCCAAAAATTCTGGAGAGAATT
>CAZEIT010000034.1:0-11361 GCA_964512515.1 uncultured Desulfobulbus sp. | reverse complement strand
CGCCGAAGCGCTCACCCACATGGCCTGGGGAAAAACTCTGTTCCATCATCACCGACAGCAGTCCGCCCAGGTTCACCGGTCTGGGTTCATTGCCGTGCACATCCTCATTGAGCATGCCGGTCAAAAGGGCCCGGAACGGCGCTGACTCGATATGGTCAAGCTGTACCGTTTCCCAGTCGGGCTGAACCTGATCGCTTAAGCCCCCGCCCAGATCGATCAGGTGGATATCCATGGGCAGGGCTGCGTTCAGTTTGAGCGACCAGCCATGCAGTTTGGAGGCCAGATCACTGATCTGGAACATTTCCTTATACGATTGTTCATGGCAGAAGCGGGCAAGATCGTGCAGGGTGCTGCAGTATTCCGGGGCAAATTCCGGGGCAGCGGGGTTGGTCAGGTTCAGGGGCACGATATACTTGGCAATGTGCTGGAGTTGCTCATAGACCGGCGTGCCCTTCATGTGGGCATCACGCGTTTTGCTTACCGCCTTGAGCAGTTCCTCCACCCGTCCTCCGTAAACCCGGCCCGCATAGGCATCCACGGTAATCATGCTGCCCGCCTGGATGCGCGCCATGGCCGGTTCCGGGCTGATCAGGGTAGGCACCTCGAATTCACGGGCCAGGGCCGCCATGTGGCCGCTGACACTGCCGGCCTCCACCACAATGGCGCTACAGGTGCGCATGACCGTTACATATTCCGGCGAGGAGTGATGGGCAATAAGTACGCCATCTTCCGGAAAATCAGCCAGATCATCCAGCTTGTCCACGTGCACGGCCGGGCCGCAGGCAACGCCTTGGGCCGCGATGTCGCATTCGTTCAGCAAGAGCGCATAGCCTGCCAGCGGCGCCGCCTCAAGCAGGCAGAAGTTTTTGGGATTTTCTATTTTCAGCGGCCTTGACTGCAGAATAAGCAGTTCGCCATTCGCCTTCAGGGCCCATTCCACATCCTGGGGGCAGTTGTAATGTCGCTCCAGGGCAGCGCCATAGCTGGCCAACTGACGGATCTGCGCATCGCTCAGGCAGGGTGCTTGCTGTTCTTCCGCAGGCACCGGCCACTCTTCCACACCTCCCTCCGGGTTGAGTTTGAGCTGTACCGGCTTGTTGGAGATGGTCTTTTTCTGGATGGTCAACGCCTCATCCTTGGAAACAGCATAGGAATCCGGAATGATGACGCCGTCCACCGCGTAGGGGCCTAGCCCCCACACTGCGTTGATCAGGATATTTTCATCGACAATGTTGTAGGGATGCCTGGTGTAGAGTACGCCGCTGGCGATGGAATCCACCATCTCCAGGCAGGCCACTGCCATGGCCAGGTGCTCATCGAGCACCCCCTTGGAACTGCGGTAGGAAAGGGAACGGGCCGAGTAGAGGCTGGCAATGACCGCCTTGTAGGCCTCGTTCAGGTCTGGGAAGCGCACTCCCAGCATGGTGAGATACTGGCCCGCGTAGGAAAGATCGCCATCCTCACCCACCGCGCTGCTACGCAGGGCCAAAAGCACGCTGTTGTCGTCTCCCCAGAGGTCGCGGCAGGCATCTTGCAACTCCTGCGCCAGTTCCGGCGGCATGGGCTTGCTGCGGATAAGCTTCATGGTTTCTTCGCTCAACTTGGTGAGCTGCTCGATTTCATTGACATAAATAACATTTTTTTGGGTGATGATTTCATCCTGCAGGTCATTGAAATCAAAAAAGGTGTGAAAGGCCCTGGTGGTGATGGCAAAGCCACGGGGTACGGGTATGCCGATTTTATTGCGGATTTCTCCAAGGTTGGCGTTCTTGCCGCCGGCCCAGTCGGCATCCTGCAGGGAGATGCGGCTATAGGGCACCGCATTGGCCGGGGCATGGTCGATTTTATGTTCGTCGGTGATCGCCTTGATGGTGTTGTTGATGTTCTCAAGTGAGGTGTAGAGACCCCGGTACTTTGAGCCTGACATGACATTCAGGCTTTTCACCATCTGAAAGGCGTGCTGCAGGGATTTGTTGACCTGATTTTTGATGTAGGAAAAGCCAAAGACCTGTTCCCCTTTCAGCTTTTCATCAATGTCGGAGAGAAGGGTAAGGAGCTGGGAATTGGCGGAGAGCAGTTCCTTGAACAGGCTGTAGCGGAAACGAAACAGCTCGTTCATGGCCGATTGGCTGCTCGCAGGAGCCTGCCCGCTCTTTTTGCGCAGGCTTTGGAACATTTCCTTGAGATTGCCCAGTATGGTTGTCATGGCAAGCGCCTCTGATGTGGTGAGTGAGCGTTTGCGCAGGCAGTCCCCCCGGAATATCCTGCCTTAAGCCTCAAACTTAAGCCTCAAATTGCACAGGAATGTTCACCGGCAAGCATCTGGTCGATATCTCCGGTGAGTTTTTTCAGGTAATAGTTCACATGTCCCGTATTCCCCATAATCATGTCGAGTTGGCGGGTATGCAGGGTCAGGTAGCCAAGTATCTTCAACCGGTCCAGCATGTATTCCATGTTGCGCCCCTCGATGCGGGCATCCAGATTGTCGCCGTTGATTCCCGCTCTGAAACCGTAACGCTCCAAGATTTCCTGGATAAAGCGCAGCCTGCCCAGGCAGCGCTCAAAGTCTGCTGCGCCACCCTTGAATTTGAAGCCCAGGTAGTTCTCGACCGAGCGCTCACTGACCATGGCTTCCATGGTGGAGAAGTGATAGCCCAGCCGGGAGCTGAGGGTGCAGAAATTCTTTGAAACCATGAAATAGTTGCGATCCGCATACTTGGACTGGGAGCCGGTTACCAGGGCAGTGTTCATGGTGGAGCGAAAGAGGATCGTGGTCATACCGCCGCCGTCCATGGCGGGCGGACCGTCCCATGGAATGGCCACAAAACCTTCCCAGAAGGCCAGCATGGGAATGGAGGCAATATCTTCCAGCTTGACGTATTTGCCCTGCACCTCATGGACAAAGCCGTCATCCAGGTTCAAGATCCACCAGTTCATTGGCACCCGGTAGTGCAACTGCTTGCTGGAACGCTCTGAGAAGTGGTGGTCTTTGCCGAAGTTGAACATCTCCACCACAGATTTTTCGTGGATAAAGCGGGTGATGTCGTGGAAGGTGGTGCAGTTTTGCGGCTGGAACTCGCGCGACTCGGGATCAATCAAGTGCAGGGGGATGATGTGTCTGCTGGTCTCCTGCAGCATTTCATAGATAGGGCTGCCCTTCATTGGCGTCAGTTCCGGTCGCTTCCACTCTAAAAGCGGCGCGATACTGCCCAGATAAACCTGGCCAAGATCAGCTGCCACAGTGACCAGCTCACCATTTTCGACCATGTCCATGGCTCCGGTAACGCCAAAGATGGCTGGGATGCCAAATTCACGGGCCACGTTGGCCAGGTGCCCGGCAAAGCCGCCTCGCTCCGAAATGACCGCAGTAGCTCTGGCCACCAGGGGGGCCCAGGTCGGCAGGGCCTGCTCCACCACCAGAACCGCATCTTCTGGAAACTGTAGAATATCGACCTTCTTGGCCACTTTGAATACCCTGCCCGATGCGGTGCCAGGGCTGGCATTGATGCCGCCCTCGGAAAGCAACGAAGCGGCAAAGCGATCCAGGTTCAGTTCTTCGACCGGCAGGATGGCCTCCATCTGCTGCAATGGCCGGGACTGGAGAAAATAGATATCTCCATCTTTTGTAATGGCCCATTCAATGTCCTGGGGCCGTTCGTAGTAGTCTTCAATCTGGATGGCGGCATCGGCCAGCTCCCGGATTTTGTGTGCCGAGAGCGAGGGCTGGCCAGCGACTTCCTTATCCGTTTCAGTGCGGATACAGCCATCCGACTCGTAGCACACCACCTGAAAGGCCTTTTCCCGCACATCCTCTTTCACAATGCTGAGCTGTTCATCCCTGGAAACCACAAACAGATCGCACAGAGTATCGCCGTCTACCACCGCCTTGGGCAGGCCCCAGGTGGAATTGATATAGATGTTGTCATCTCGCCGGTCAAGCGGATTGCGGGTGTAGACCACGCCTCCGGCAACCGCGTCCACCATGGCCAGACAGCCCACACACATGGCAATGTCTTCGTCGCGGAAGCCCTTGTTGATTTTGTAGGCAATAGCCTGGGGGCTGTATTTACTGGCCAGGACCTGCTTGTACACATAAAAGAACTGGGAGAAATGCACATTGAGTTCGCTGCGGTACTGACCGGCAAAGGAGCTGTTTTCCGCGTCTTCGCCATGGGCGCTGCTACGTACCGCCAAGTGGAGTTCCGGCCCCTCGTACTCCCTTTCCAGCTTTTCGTATGCCGTATGCACGGCCTTGCGGATGGGTTCCGGCACTTCGGCGGCCAGGATAAGCTGGCGGATCTGCGAGCTTACCAAATCCAGATTGCGGTCCAAATCAGAGCCGGCCACCTGAAAGAGGCGGTCAACCTCTTTCTGCAGGCCGTCTGTTTCCATGAAGAGCTGATGGGCTGCGGCCGTGACCACAAAACCGGGCGGCACCGGCATGCGCAGCCGGTTTTTCACATCACCAAGGTTTGCCATCTTGCCGCCAACCACATCCATCATGTCACTGGTGACAGCCTCAAGCGGAATGACCAGGCGACGGTCGCTCAGGTCTTTTTTTTGGTGAAGCAGGGCGTCGATACGACTTTGGATACTGACAAAAGAATCCCGGAGCGCATTGTATTTGCCGGGAGCAATGTTTTCCATATACTTGATCATATTGAAAACATTGATGGAAACCGTACTGCACGCCTTTTGTACAAAGGAGAAGCTGAAAGGCTCTGTGCCCAGTAGGGCCTTTTCGATCTCCGCCATGGATTCCAGTGTTTTGGTGTTGGCCGTGAGCAGTTGGCGGAAACTGTAATAGCGTGACTTGAAGGTGAGTTGCAGCTCTTCGACCGCGGCAGCATCCAGGGCAGGAATGGCGTTGTCCTGGCTTTTGCTAAACAGTTTCTGCAAACGGCTACCCAGATTTTTCAGCATGATCAACCTCGTTTGAGCTCCAATTCCACAGCAAGGCACTCTCTGCACCGGCTTCGGGAAATATCTGCCGGAGTATTCTTGTGCACGCCTGCCTCGCGTTTCACTTGGGCCCCTTGCTTCATATCTTTGTTCTGGAATTGGAATAAGGTTTCAGCAATCCGTTCTTAGCTCAGGACGAGACGTTGTTGCCACGTTGCTGTCGTTCGTTGAGTTGCTTGCGTGCATGTGCGTCTTCAATTTTGTAGAGCAACTCATCGATATTGACGGGCTTCATCAGGTAGTCAAAGGTGCCCAGTTTCATCAGCTCCAAAGCATTTTCCACACTGGTATTGCCTGTGAGCATGATCACCTCGATGAGCGGATTGAGCTTCTTGATGGCGACAAAGGTTTCTGAGCCATGCATGCCCGGCATTTCTTGATCAAGCAGCACCACATCTGGCGGGTCGCTCTTCACCAGTTCCAGTGCGGCCTCACCGCCATCCGCGGTCAGCACGGTAAAACCGCGCACCTTGAGCTGGCGGGCCGTGGCCTCGCGGAATATATCTTCGTCGTCCACCAGGAGTACTTTGAATTTTTTTTGTTTGTCCATTGCTGTGCACCAACTATTTATCCAGAGGGCAGTAGAAGTTATTGGGCAAAAGCACGGTAAAGGTACTCCCTTTGCCCACGATGCTGTTGACCTTGATCACACCGCCCAGGTGTTTGACTATACTGGCGGCAATACTCAAACCAAGGCCGGTGCCGTGCCCGCCGCCCTTGGTGGTAAAGAAGGGGTGAAAGATCCGCTCAAGATTTTCCGGCAGAATCCCCCTGCCTGTATCGGCAATGCGGATGGCCACCATGTTATCCTCAATACCGGTGGTAATGGTGATCGTGCCCTTGTCGCCAATCGCGTCTGCGGCATTGAGCAAGAGATTGTTAAAGACCTGGCGCAACGGTTCTGGTTCCGCCAGAATAGGCGGCAGGTTTTCGGCCAGATCAAGCTGCACATCAATGGCTTTGGACTTGAGCTCCACCTTTTTCAGACGGGCCAGCACTGTTTCCACTTGGGCGTTGATATCGCAGGGCTCGGTTTGCGGCATGCGGGTCTTGCCCATCTCCTGCAGCTTTTTGGTGATACCCTTGGCCCGGGTGGCGGCATTGTCAATGACGTCGAGTTCCTTGAACAGGGTTTCGGGGCTGTTGTCGAGCTCAAATTCCGGGTTGAACATATCCCGGACAACCCCACTGGTGGCCATGATGATGGCAAGTGGGTTGTTGATTTCGTGGGCCACGCCGGCAGCAAGTTCGCCAATCGAGGCCAGCTTGGAGGCATGGGCGAGCATTTCCTGCAACTGGCGTCCCTTTTCCGCCATGCGCCGGGCATCGTTCATCAATTTTCTGATGGTGAAGACAATGATGATGCAGAAGAGCAGGCTGATGCTTACCAGGCTGATAGTCAGGATAAGCCGCGCCTGATACATGCCTGACTGGGCCACTGCCAGCGGCTGGCTGACCAAGAGGGCCCAGGGGGTTTCCGTCAGCCAGGTGTAGGCGATGAGGGTGCTGGTTTCATCGATTTCCTGCTCATGTATGGCCACGCTTTCTGTGTGGGGCGGCAGAAAGGGAGCCTTGTCCGTAGCGGTCGCTATTTTAGGATCAACCACCTGATAATGCCCCTGTGCGTTGACCAGGGAGGATTCAACACTGCTGCCATGAACCGTGGAGCGGAGCAGCAGGTAGAGCTCATCCGGATCAAGGGTTGCACGCAGCACATAGACCTGGCCCTGGATCACATGGCGCACCGCCACTGTGAAATGCGCAACCCGCCGGGCATCCAGATAGCTGTCGCTGATGATGTGGCTCTTATCCCGGCTGAGCAGTTGCTTAAGCCAGGGCGTATCGCTGAAATTTTGTCCGAGCTGCTCTGGGGTGGGGCCGGCATAACCAATCAAAATGCCCTTGGCATTGATCAGACCTACATCAATGAAGCCGCTGTGGAAGCGGACCAGACTGCGCAGGTACGTATCCATGGTTTCCTGCGTCGGCGGTATGTTCGCGCTTGGATTGAGCAAGAGATTGTAGAGATTGCCGATCCGTTCCCGCAGGTACAGATCCAGCGAGTTTTTCTGGTTGTCGGCAACCGATTCCAGGCTCAGGATGGCGCTGTTTCTTAAGGTATGGGTAAACTGGTAGTGGAAGTACGCCGATAGGAGCGCATTAGGCAGGAGAAAGCCGATAATCAGCCCGATTATCAGCCTTCTCTGCAATTTAGTGAAGTGCTGGTCAACGCGTCTGCGGTTCTCTTCACTGTCTATATAATCGTAGATATGCTCTGTGCGCCGCTTTTCCGTTGGCAGGTCGTCTTGCAACAACCGCATATCCCAAACTCGCATCTGAGCACCTCCAGTGTGTCAGCGGCGGCACAATAATCACTCAGAAAATCAAGCACGTGAGACTGCGCCAAGGGGAAATCAGACCAACCCCTTCTTTTTATTGTAGGCCTGGCCGATGGTATCCATCAGTTCGTTGATAGGGGCTGGTTTCATAATATAGTCAAAGGCGCCAAGCTGCATTCCTTTCAGGCCAAATTCCACTGAGGCGTGGCCTGTGAGCATGATGACTTCCACATCCGGGGTCATTTTCTTCACGTGGCGAAGGGTTTCAATTCCATCCATATCTGGCATTTTTACATCCAGAACCATGACATCAAATTCCTTTTCTTTGAGTACCGCAAGCGCCTTTATGCCGCTGTTGGCGCCCTCAGCCCGGAGTTTGCGCGCATTCAGACGCTTAACGATCGTTTCCCGGAAGTCGTCTTCATCGTCTACAATGAGCACCCGTATTGCGTTCTCCATCGCACCCTCAGTGTTTTGGTAAAAGAATAGTAAAGACTGTACCTTTCCCTAATGTACTCTGTACTTTTATTTTTCCACCAAGTTTTTCGATGATGCTGTACGAAATAGACAGGCCAAGCCCGGTTCCCTTGCCAACTTCCTTGGTTGTGAAGAAGGGATCGAAAATTTTGTTCAGTTCAGCCTCGGACATGCCCTTGCCTGTGTCGGCAATCGATATCTCCACCTCATCGTTTTTGGCGTGGTAGCGCGAAGTCACGGCAATAACGCCGTTTGTGCCTACCGCGTCCATGGCGTTGTTGAGCAGATTGAGGACAACCTGCTGGATTTGGGAAAGGTCACTGGTAATAACCGGCACATCATCGGCATAATCCTTTTCAATGCTGATATTGACGTAGCGTGCCTCGTTTTCCAGAAAGCCGGTGGTCTCATCCAAGAGGTTATTGATATTGATCTTTTCTTTGGCTGGCTCCATGCGCCGGGCAAAACCAAGCAGGTTGTGGATAATCTTCCTGGCCCTTGCCACATGTTGTTCAATCTTGTCGACAGCCTTGTCAAACTCCTTGAAATTCGGGCTTGCAGCCAGCTCTTCCTCGGCGAGCAAGTCCTTCATCCAGCCGGCATTTTCCGCAATCGAGGCCAGGGGGTTGTTGACCTCGTGGGCAATGCCTGCCGCCATTTTGCTCAGCGCAATCATCTTATTGGCCTGCAGGAGCATATCGGAATTGGCGTCATTTTCCCGGTCAGTTTCCCTCATGCGGTTGATGAGCGCATTGGTAAAGAGTACAGCCCCCGTACAGATGACAAAAAGGCCCAGGCTGGTGAAGAGGATCATCCAGTTTCTTCCCTGGGCCAAGGGAGAGAGGATTTCATCAGGACTGTCCTTGATCACCAGGACCCAATTGTTACTGCGGACTGTCGCTGCGGTAATGAACACCTCATGCCCCTGGATAGACATCCGATCCACTCTTGTTTTAATGGTGGAACTGAAGTTCGGATAGGGGATATGCTGGTTATTCGCTTTTTTGGCATAGCCCATGAAAATAGGAGAGGAGAGATACTCGCCACCGAAGCGGGGCAGGGTCTGCAACTGGTTGGAGGTATTGATGATAAAGGCGTCGCTGGATTCACCCAGCCAAGCCTTTTGGACGATGTCATCAAGATTTTTCAGGTTGATGGTCAGGCGGAGAATCCAGACCCCGCTGTTTTCCCGGATGAGAACGGCAATGATAAAGTGCGGATAATGCCGGTAGCCCATAAAGATATCGCTGATGAACACACCCTGCGACATCACGGCATTGAACCAGGGTTCATTCTTGTAGTTGGCCGCTTTCAAGGCGTCATAATACGGGCCAACATAGGCGAGATGATTGCCTTCTTTGTCAATGACGCCAACATCAACATAGGAATCGGATTTGGCGTGCATGGTGGCAAAAACCTGACCCAAATAGGCCTCGTTGATCAGATCCGCCACTTTATTGGTATGGGCAACTGTGTAGATTTGCGCCACCCGTTCCCTGAGAAACAAATCAAGGGTGTCTCTTCTGGCTTCAACTCGGTTGAGCAGGTTTTCCGATACTTTTTCGGTATATATTTTGTTGTAGAGTGCAAAGAGGGAAATGTTGACGATAAGCAGCGGGATAACGGAAAATCCAACAATGGCAAGGCTATGTTGCCACCAGATCTTGGTGTAATTTCGTTCCATTGCGTGCTCCCGGCAGGTAATGCAGAGTTGGCCTGTTTGTTATGCGGATTTGAGCAGATATGAGCGTATTACTCGCATATGGTTATCTGCTCTCTTTCGTATTAGAGTGCTCTTCGGGTAGGTTTTGAAAAACACTCGCAGGCCCTGCGCTAGCGCAAGCCTGCATAGTCCTCTTTTGCATTGCAATTTTGTATTAGAACCGGATCTAGTCCAGGCATATTCTCAAGTCAATGTCGTATCGTCAGGCGCTTCAAGAGTCGCTACCCCTTTCAGGCAGACTACATCACCAATGCGTACCTCGTTGTCTGCTTCAATAAGAAGAATAACATCTTTTTTCCGTAGCCCCACCACAGCCGCACTGGCCAAGGCCTCACCTGTGCTGTGAAAGACTGGGCACTGCATGCCAATGACTGCTTGGGCTGCAGCGGGCAGGTCACAGGTCAGTTCGGTGCCGTTCTCTGACTGGGTGAGTTTATAGATTTCACTGCAGCCATGTTCCGCCAAAAGCCGCTCCCATCGGCGGCCCAGAGAAAAAGTGGTGATACCAGTGGCTAGGCCGCCGATGGCAAAGAGTATAACAAACAAAAACGGGCTTTGTCCTGTTCGTCTGGTTAAAAACGAGGAGGAGTGGGCATTAAGGGTATCCTGGTCTGGCCAGATCTTGATGGTGTAGACCAGGGCTGGGTTTTGCTTTTCGCCATAGTGGTCCCTGACCTTGACGATATGTTCTGCTTCCTGGGCAGTGGCTGCGACCTCGATACTGCCGCGCCACATGGCGCCGCCAAGCCAGAAACCGGAAAAAAGTGCCCTGGGAACGATGCGGATTGAGTCGTCAGCAGGTGTGCCCTCGATAAGCATTTCCTCTAACGATTCGGTTTTGGGCGGCATAGGGCCGCTGATGGCGTAGGAACTGCCCGGTAAAAGTTCGATAATCCCTCGATTACCGCTTATGCCGCCAATGAGGGAGTCTGCCAGCGAAAGCAGGGCGGAAAAGAAAAAAATCGCAGCCAAGGTTCCGGTTTTTTTCTGCCAACGGAGAATGCTGCTGGAGTCAGCGATCACGATGCTAGCGGCCGGTAGCGATTGAGGACGTGCTTTCCGCCAAGGGCAATGATCAAGGTCAGCAGAAACAAGGTGCCAATGGTCTTGAAAAAGGTGAAGTTAAAGTCTTCAGGAGTAAGTGAAGCCAGGTACATGGCCACAAAGAGTGATGCCAGTATGAGGCAGTTTACACCGACAACTAAGATCTTGTGCAGTAAAAAAAATGTGTATTCCGACATGGCGCACCCGTTAAATGAGTATTGCGGGCGGAGAAATATCCGCCCGCAATAGAGATTATTCTCTACCTCTTGTAAATATCTGTTTTGCTGATGTTCATGAAGCGAAGGGCTTGTCCTTCTGTCTTGAAGTAGATGCGCACTTCGTCGCCAGCATCCCAGGTGCTCAGGGGATACACATTCCGGTCAGCATATCCCTCTGGGATAATGAAGGTACACAGTACTTTCTGGCGGCTTGAGTATATAGTGACAGTATTTTTTTCTGCATCAATAATCGGAAAAGGTTTTGCAGCCTTTGCTGTTGCATCGTAAACAAGAGGATGAGTCCTGTCTATTTTTTGCTGCAGATCAACGATTTCAATGGGAAGATATACTAAGTTTGCCTTGGGGATATCGTAAAGTTCGATTTCCTTCTTCTCGATATCCAGTTTCAGCCTTTGTCCGGCCTTGGGCAGCGGACCAACTTCAGCTGGATCATTGGGCAGGGTAAAATCAACTGCCGGCATGGTATCGTAGACAGGGTGCACCGGGTCTATGGCACTGTCGTGCACCACAGTGACAACACGTTTTTCTGCGTCAAAAGCAACTACTCTGCCCTGTTCCACTCTGCCGTACTTGGAGG
>CAZEIT010000033.1:11401-11686 GCA_964512515.1 uncultured Desulfobulbus sp. | reverse complement strand
TTTGATGTCCATGTGCCGCTGCGGGAGATTGATCCAGCCATCCGTAAGGTGCTGCTCCACGGCAGCGACAAGGAAAAAATTGAACTCAGCCTGGGCCGGGGCCGCACGCTCCGGGTGTCGCAGCAGGTTTTTGAGGGGCTTATTCCGCGTTTGAACCGGCTCGCCAAGGAAACCGGTTCCCTGCGCATGCGCGAACTGGTGGATGGTTTTATGTCGGAGCAGGGATGCCCGGCCTGCGCGGGCGCGCGCCTCAAACCAGAAGCCCTGGCTGTGCGCGTGGGCCCC
>CAZEIT010000033.1:11144-11391 GCA_964512515.1 uncultured Desulfobulbus sp. | reverse complement strand
CCTGGTCGATCTTTGACATCACCAAGATGCCGATTGAGCGTTCCATGGTGGAACTGGAACAGTTACCGCTGGATGCACGGAATATGGCGATAGCCGAACCAATCCTCAAGGAAATCAAGGAACGGCTCCGTTTTCTTCAGGGCGTGGGTTTAGGCTACCTGACCCTTGAGCGCAACTCGGGCACGCTGTCGGGCGGAGAGGCGCAGCGTATCCGCCCGGCATCGCAGATCGGCGCTTGTCTTGCCGG
>CAZEIT010000033.1:8121-11134 GCA_964512515.1 uncultured Desulfobulbus sp. | reverse complement strand
ATGAGCCCAGCATTGGTCTGCACCAGCGTGACAACAACAAGCTCATCAAGACCCTGGTCAGCCTGCGCGACCTGGGTAATACAGTCATTGTGGTGGAACACGATGCCGACACCATCGCCACCGCAGACCATGTGCTGGATATAGGCCCAGGAGCGGGCGTGCATGGCGGCGAAGTGCTCTACAATGGCCCGGTGCCCGGCTTGCTTGATTGCGAAAATTCGCTGACCGGCGGCTACCTCTCGGGCAGACTTAAGATTGAACTGCCTGCCAAACGTCGCGTCATTCCGGCTGGAAAGAACAAGGGGCTTGAGGTACGGGGAGCTGCCATCAACAACCTGAAAAATCTCACGGTCCGCTTTCCCCTTGGCGTGATGACCTGCGTGACCGGCGTTTCCGGCTCGGGCAAGAGTTCGCTGGTCATGGAAACTCTGCTCAAGGAGGCGCAGCGCTATTTCAGTGATAAACAAGGCTATCTTAGGGGGCAGCCACAGCTTTTTGGTCTGGAGCAGCTTGACAAGGTTATTGATATCGACCAAAGCCCCATTGGCAGAACACCACGCTCTAATCCAGCAACCTATACCGGGGTGATGACCCCGGTGCGCGAACTGATGGCGCGTCTGCCCGAGGCCCGGGCCCGTGGTTATAAGCCGGGGCGTTTTAGTTTCAACATTAAAGGCGGGCGCTGCGAAACCTGCGAAGGTGATGGCGTATTGCGCATTGCCATGCATTTTCTGCCGGATATCTATGTTACCTGCGAGCGCTGTCGGGGCAGGCGCTACAACGAGGAAACCCTGGATATCCGGTATAAGGACAAGAATATTTCCGAAATTCTTGGCATGACCATTGAGGAGGCCTTGGATTTCTTCCAGAATGTGCCCGCCATCCAGAACCGGCTGCAAACCATTGTCGATGTGGGGCTTGGCTATTTGAGCCTGGGCCAGTCATCGGTGACTCTGTCTGGCGGCGAGGCGCAACGGGTGAAGCTGGCCAAGGAACTGAGCCGCCGCTCCACTGGCAAAACCCTTTATATTCTTGATGAACCCACCACTGGCTTGCATCCAGCCGATATCCAACACCTGCTGAGGGTGCTGGGACGCTTGGTTGATGCCGGTAACACCGTGGTGGTGATTGAGCACAATCTCGATGTCATCAAAACCGCAGACTATGTTATAGATATCGGCCCGGAAGGCGGCGATGCGGGCGGCGAGATCATTGCTATAGGTACGCCTGAGGAAGTTGCGGCCTGCCCGCAATCCTACACCGGCAAATTTTTACAGCAGCTTTTACAGGGCGATTGAATCTGATTTTCGTTTTCACCGCAGCGCTTCCCTGCTACGATGCCTCTTTGCCGTAGGAGCTGCAAGCACCGCATCACATTTCACCCAAGGAGTAAGAATGTCTGACCAAACCGAAAACCAGGCAGAACAGCAACCGGTCTTCCGCATGCAGAAGATGTACATCAAGGATTTGTCCTTTGAGTCGCCACATGCGCCTAAGGTTTTTCTCGCCCAGAATCAGGATCCCAAGGTTGATTTTGACCTGAAGCTGAAGAATGAGCTCATCACAGAAGGTCACTACGAGGTTTCCCTGAGCATTACCGCCAAGGTGTTGGACAAGGCCAATGAGGATGCGGTCATGTTTATTGTGGAGATCGAACATGCCGCTGTCTTCCTGCTGCGCAATATCCCTGAGGAACATATGAACCGCGTGCTTGCCGTTGACTGCCCGCTCATGCTTTTCCCCTTTACCCGCCAGGTTGTCAGTCAGTTGTCTCTTGATGGCGGTTTTATGCCGTTTTTGATGGAGCCGATCAATTTTGTCGCCCTGTACGATAACCTGCAGAAGCAGAAACAGGATGCCTGATGCACCGATCAGCGAGACAGGCGCGGCTTGGGCTTCCTACCTCAGTTGACGATTTCAACCCGCCTGCAGAAAAACTTTGAATTGCAATGCAATATGTGTTAGTTTGATAAGATACAGTTTGCGCCTGTAGCTCAGCTGGATAGAGCGCCGGACTACGAATCCGTAGGTCGGGAGTTCGAATCTCTCCAGGCGCGCCAGTACATTAAGGAGTTAGCCAGTGTCTTCAACTGGTTAACTCCTTTTTTGTTGCTTTTGTTCCAGTAGCGTTTGCTTTTTTTTGCTTTCTTTTTATGTGGTTTGATTTTTAAACACCTGTTTTGAATGAGGCAAGGTAGAATGGAATTGTGGCGCTTTATTGAAGAAACCATTCGCGCGAACCCGGATGATGTTGCCATGCTAGCGCGACTTTTTGTGGCTCTGATCGCCGGTATTGCCATTGGCTCTGAGCGTACCTATCGCGGCCGTCCGGCAGGTGTTCGCACCCATGCCCTGGTTTGTGTCACCTCCAGTTTACTCATGCTGGTTACGGTGTACGAATCTCACTGGGTGCAGGCCAGCGTGGAGCTTATCCGGCTTGATCCCACCAGAATGGCCCAGGGCATCATGACCGGCATCGGCTTTCTCGGAGCTGGTGTGATCATGAAGGAGGGGCCAACGGTGCGCGGCCTGACTACTGCCGCTTCCATCTGGATTACCGCGTCAATCGGCATCCTTGCAGGCATCGGTTTTTATTTTCCCCTTGTTGTCTCTGTGCTCATCACCCTGGCTGTGCTTTCCGTGCTGCGCTGGATTGAGATCCGGCTGCCATCTGAGGCCTATTATAACTTTGATGTGAGGGGTGAACGCAGCGAGGAGTTTACCGAACAGTCCCTTAGAAAGGTGCTGGTGGACTGCGGCTTTCACGTTGCCCACACCGGCTACCGGCTGGACGAAAAGGGTCATGAGCGCCGCTACAGCATGATCTTGCGCAGCATTGACCGCTCCAGTTCATCACGCCTGTCGCAGCAGCTTGAGCAGATCGATTCGGTCTACGGCTTCCGCATCACACCGGTTAGTGAATAGAAGTGCGGTTGCTAATGAAGATGTCTGCCTTGGATCATCAATAGTATTGGCAGCACGTTGGCCATCCTTCGTGTGGTGCTGTAATGCC
>CAZEIT010000033.1:0-8111 GCA_964512515.1 uncultured Desulfobulbus sp. | reverse complement strand
GCCATTTCCATGTCAAATCCCTATCTGTGTCGCATCCGAAAATGCTCCTCAGGGTACTATATGTACGCCAGCGTCGCATTTTCCTCGCCTCCTTGATGCATTTTTTTTTATCTGGAACTGGAATAACTGTACGTAATAAAAGAAAAAAGCAAATAATCCAAATCGACAACACTTGCCTGATGTCGGCAGGTATCAGGCGCAATCAGGCCCAAGCACAAAGGATGGGCCGTTAATTCCCTCTGAAAAAGGAGCGTAGTGCAATGAAATCCACCGTTGTTCCCACCAGCATTCTTTTCGCGGCTCTTTGTTGTGCGCCGCTTGCGGCCAAGGCAGGCGAGTGCCGTGAAGAGGTCATGTTCAAAAAGGGTGCAACCACAGCCCAGGTCAAGGGTCAGATAAGCGGTTATGGCTACTGTGATTATCTGCTCAGGGCGAAAAAAGGCCAGCTCTTGAGTGTGAAGGGCAGTTCCAACAAGACAGACATCATGCTGCAGGGGCCTATGGAAGAGTTGCTCAGCGATGGCGAACCTGTCACCCTGAGCGCAGATGGCGTGTATACCGTGCGGGTGCTGATGCCCCGCGCCCTGGCCCGCAAAAACCAGAAGGAGGCAGACAGTCTGGATATAGCTATCATCACGCCGGCCAGCGCTCAGACCGGGAAGGCTGCAGCGGTGCCCGATGGCCACAGCAGCAAGGACAGCGTGGACTGGCCGGGCTACTACCATGGCCTGGTGCCCTGTGCCAGTTGCCCCGGTATTGACACCTGGCTTGAGCTGAGCGACAAGAACAACGCCACTCAGTACAGCCTGATGGAAAATTATCTGGAAGAGGTAGATGGCTATTTCGAAAGCAAGGGTTTGGCAAGCTGGAACAAGAACGGCCAGAGCCTACAGTTGAAGGGCACGGATGAAACCAGAGTTCTGTTCGTGAGCGAGGGCGCGGTTGCCTTTCTGGCAGAGGGCCAGAGCATGCCAGATGAAAACAGCAAATACTGGCTTGAGAAACAAGATGTGTTTTCCGGCAACCAGGAGATGCTCTTTATCTCTCCGACCAAGGTGAGCGTTACCAGTGCAGACCAGGAAACCGTGGTCAGCATCAAGGATGGGGTGATGAACTTTGAGCACTCTACAGATACCGGGCATAGATCCTTGAAGGCGGATCTGCAAATTTTTTGCACGGCACAGCAATACACTATGCCCGCAATCGTCTATTATCAAAAGCCTTTTGCAGGAGGCAAGGTGATTGACCAGGGCGGCAATGGGGAAGACCGGCTTGATTTTGCCGGACCTGGGGATGTGGTCACCAAGGCTGCGGCGCAGTACTGTGAATAATTCCACTTCCATATCAAAGCGCTATCTGTGTCGGTATCGGAAAATGCTCGCAGGACGTGCCTTCCTATGCGCCTGCGTCGCATTTCCCTCGCCTCCTTGATATCATTTTTGATCTGGAACTGGAATAAGGCGAAACTTCAGCTTCGTTCTGCTGTTGGAACAGACTTTGTCTCTCTCTGCCTGAAAAGACGGGCTGGACCAGAATAAAAAAAGCCGGGAAAGCACATGCTTCCCCGGCTTTTTAATAGTTGTGGGCCAGCAGAATAGCCGTTCTCAGTTCGCGCTGAATTTGTCTGTCCAGGCGGCAAAGGTCTGCATGAAAGAGGCGAGGAATGCCTGGGTGTCTTCCTTGGTGAAATTGCCCTTGTCGTCAAACAGGGCCGGAGCGTTGCCGATATAGGCCTCGGGTTGCTGCATCACTGGTACATTGAGGCAGGTGAGGGACTGGCGCAAATGATGGTTGGCGCCAAAGCCACCCAGGGCGCCCAGGGATACGGAAACGACAGCGGCGGGTTTGTTATTCCATACATTTTGGCCATAGGGGCGGGAACCGACATCAAGGGCATTTTTCAGCACTGCGGGCACGGAGCGATTGTATTCTGGGGTCAGGAAAAAGAGACCATCGCAGGCCACGATTTTTTTGCGGAATGCCATCCACGCAGCAGGTGCATTGCTGGTTTCCAGATCTTCGTTGTACATGGGCAGATCGCTGATTTCAACGATTTCCAATTGCAGGGGGGCGGGTGCCGACTTTACTAGAAATTCGGCCAGCTTGCGGTTAAAAGAATCCTTGCGTAGACTGCCGATCAGGACTGCAATTTTTTTTGTACTCATTGTTTGACTCCTTTAATAGATGGTACAGAGAACTCTGTAATTGTTCAAAACAGCACCATAATAAGCATCATTTACCCGGAAGCAAACAAGGAGCAGTTTCAAGTCCACAGATCCTGGAGCTCATGCTGCGGACCTGAGCAGATGCGCGAAGAGGGCTATCTTTGCCCAGTCACCGCGCCTTGCACCAGGAATTACTCCGCCACCTCAATCTCAATGTAGTCAGCCTCGTTGTTACGCAGGGTAAGAGTACCGCCCAAAACCCGCAGCGCCACCGGGTCGTTGAGCGGCGCACGCTGCTTGACGGTGATTTCGGTGCCAGGAACAAGTCCCATTTCCCGGATGCGGCGGCCCAGTTCGCCGCCCACTTTGACTGCGGCAATGATGCCGCTCTGGTTGATCGCCATGCGGCGGAGGCTAATCACTGCCATAAGAATTCTGCCTGTTCATTGCGGGTTGATTTTTTCCCAGCTGTCGCGCAGGGAAACGATACGGTTAAAGACCAGCTTTCCTTCCGGGTCACTGTCTTGATCAAGGCAGAAATACCCTTGGCGTTCAAACTGAAAGCGGTCTTCTCCTCGCGCCAGGGCCAGACTTGGTTCCAGCAGGCAGCCGCTGAGCTTCTGCAGCGAGTCTGGATTAAGAAACTCCTTGAAATTGTGCTCCTTGTCGCCATCCGGGTCTTCCATTGTAAAGAGCCGATCATAGAGGCGCAGTTCTGCGCGCACCGCATGAGCTGCCGTCACCCAGTGGATGGTGCCCTTGACCTTGCGGCCATCCGGGGCATTGCCGCCACGGCTCGCCGGGTCATAGGTGCAGCGCAGTTCCACCACATCACCGCTTGCATCCTTGATCACCTCCTGGCAGGTAATCAGGTAGGCGTAGCGCAGCCGCACCTCGCGGCCAATACTGAGGCGGAAGAATTTCTTGGGCGCATTCTCCATGAAATCAGCCCGCTCAATAAAGAGTTCACGGCCAAAAGGCAGCATGCGGCTGCCCATGTCCGGGTTCTGTGGATGGTTTTGGGCAATGAGTTCTTCCTCTATTCCTTCGGGATAGTTGGTGATCACCACCTTGAGCGGATCCAGTACGCCAAAAACCCGGGTGGCATGCAGGTTCAAGTCATCGCGGATGGCATTTTCCAATACTCCCATGTCAATGAGAGAATCACGTTTGCCCACCCCGATACCGGCACAGAAGTTGCGGATGGCCGCAGGCGTATAGCCACGGCGGCGCAGACCAGAAATGGTGGGCATGCGCGGATCATCCCAGCCCAAAACTTGGCCTTCCTCCACCAGTTGCAGCAGTTTGCGCTTGCTGGTGATGGTGTAGTTGAGGTTGAGACGGGCAAACTCGATCTGGCGTGGATGATTTGGGGTTTGCAAGGTGTCCAGCACCCAGTCGTAGAGGGCGCGGTTATTTTCAAATTCAAGTGTGCACAGCGAGTGGGTGATGCCTTCCAGCATGTCTGAAAGACAGTGGGTGAAGTCGTACATCGGGTAGATGCACCATTGATCGCCACTGCGGTGATGATGGCTGTGAAGAATACGATACAGCACCGGATCGCGCATGATGATGTTGGGCGCAGCCATGTCGATCTTGGCGCGCAGCACGCAGGCGCCTTCGGGCAGCGCCCCGTTTTTCATCTTGGCAAAGAGAGCCAGGTTTTCCTCGACACTGCGATTGCGGTACGGGCTTTCCCGGCCCGGCTCGGTGAGGGTGCCGCGATATTCGCGCATCTCTTCGTTGTTAAGATGGCACACATAGGCCTTGCCCATGTTGATAAGACGGAGGGCAAATTCGTGGAGTTGTTTAAAATAGTCTGATGCGTAGTGCAAATTCACGCCCCAATCAAAACCCAGCCAGGCTACATCGCGCTTGATGGCCTCCACATATTCGCTAGACTCTTTATCCGGGTTGGTGTCGTCAAAGCGTAGGTGGCAACGGCCGCCGTATTCGCCAGCCACGCCAAAATTGAGGCAGATGGATTTGGCATGTCCTATGTGGAGATAGCCATTGGGCTCGGGCGGAAAGCGGGTGACAATACTGCTGTGTTTGCCGCTTTGCAGATCCTCGCTGATGATCTGCCGGATAAAATCAAGGGGCTTGTCGCTGCTGTCGTCGGCTTGGGTCATGACTGGTTCCACGTTCAGGAGTCAGGAAGCATAGAGGTGATCCACCCGGGAGAGGCGGCGAACCACCGTAGCCTGCCCCAGGCTGACCAGAATATCAAACATGGATGGCCCGGCCAATTGGCCGGTAAGCACGGTGCGCATGGCGTTGATGAGGATGCCGGGCTTGATGCCGAGTTCATCTGCCATCTCACGGCAGGTATTTTCCGTGTTTTCTGCATTAAAGTCCGGCAGGGCGGCAAAGCGTTCGGCCAGTTGCGGTAGCCACTGCTTGAGTTCGGGCTGCTTAAGGATGTTTTTGGCCAGCGGCTTGGGATCGATGCTGTAGTCGTCGGCAAAATAGGCCCTGCCTGCCTCGGCAAAATCCGTCAAGGTATGGAAACGGTCGCGAATCAGCACCAGTGTGTCCAGATACCACTCGCGGCGCGCGACCGCGTAGTCATCCTGCCACAGCCCGGCCTGGACCAGCACCGGTTGCACCAAAGCGCCCAGTTCTTCGCGCCCCAGGCTGCGCAGATAGTGCTCGTTCATGGCAATCAGCTTGGGATCGGTGAAGAACTTGTCATCGTCTGGCTTGAAGTTGAACACCGAATTGGCCCGGTTGATGCGGTCAAGCGAAAAGGCTTGGATGAGCTCCTCACGCGAGAAATACTCCTGTTCAGTACCCGGATTCCAGCCCAAAAGGGCGAGAAAGTTGCACAGCGCCCAGGAGAGGAAGCCGCGCTCTTCGTAAAACTGTACAGCCACTACCTCGCCATGGCTGCGCTTGGAGATTTTGCGTTTCTGGATATCCAGGGTAAGCGGGATGTGGGCAAAAACCGGCAGAGGCGCTTCCAAAGCCTCGTAAAGCAGCACCTGTCGGGTGGTATTGGTCATGTGGTCCTGACCGCGGATGATGTGGGTGATGCGGTCGCGGATATCGTCCACCACATTGGAGAGCAAGTACAGAGGTTTGCCGTTGGAGCGCACAATAACGAAGTCTTCCACCTCGCTATAGGCCCGCTCAATGCGGCCCAAAACTTCGTCGTCATAAAAAAGCAGACCGGTGCGCCGGGGTACCTTGAAGCGGATTACCCAGTCCTGGCCTTCGGCTTCGCGATGGGCGACCTCTTCTGGGCTCAAATCCCGACAGGTGCCGTCATAGCCTGGGTCGCGTTTTTCTGCCAGGGCGCGTTCGCGCTTCTTTTCCAACTCTTCCTTGGTGCAGAAGCATTTGTAGGCACGGTTTGATGCCAACAGGCGGCGGGCAGCGGCGAGATGATCGGCTGCGTGGTCGGTCTGAAAATACGGACCTTCGTCCCAATCCAGGCCAAGCCAGTTTAAACCCTCAATGATGCCGTCAATTGATGCCAGGGTAGAGCGCTCCTCATCGGTATCTTCAATGCGCAGCACCATCTTGCCCTGGTGCTGCCTGGCAAACAACCAGTTGTAGAGAGCGGTTCTGGCCCCGCCGATGTGCAGGTAACCAGTGGGGCTTGGTGGAAAGCGGACGCGAACTTCGGCCATGCAGCACTCCTTGGTGCAGAAAATGTTCATGAAAAGAATAAACCAAATGCCTCTTATACTTAGTTGGCCTGTGATATTCAAGCACAAGGGCAGCGCCAGGGCAGCCGATGCGGCGCTGTCGCGCAGGGTTGATGGTGCGCTGAGGCGGGGTGCCCGCTACGGTGCGGCTCCGCTTTCTGTGGCTGTCTGAGGGAAATGGGGATCAAAAAGAGAAGGTGAAAAACTCGCTTTGAGTGCTGATTGTAATCTGACAAGGTCCTGTACCAGATTCAGGAGGTTTGACAAATAGACTTGTCTTTCTAATGTCACCACATTGATCTATAGAATAAAATTATTATTATTTTTCGGTAACAGTACGCTCAATGTGAATTGATTGTGAAATATCCGTTTGATGCTGTTGACATACAGTGCATACAGTATGCAGACCATGTTGCAGTGATTTGTACGGAAAATATGTAAAGGATAATGGTGCTTATCCTTGGCTCATCACAAGTATCATTTTAGATGTAAGTTGAACCACTGTAAATGCCGTATCATTCATTTGAGGAGGTAACAGCCATGTTTGTAGTTTTTATTAATTTTCCACCCATAAAAGCAGGAAAAGAAGAAGAGTTCAAGGAATGGTTTGCAAAATCAAACAAGGAGTTTTCGAAATTCAAGGGCTTTATTAGCCGACGCCTTCTGCAGCCCATGGAAGGTGGAAACTATGCTGCTGTCGTTGAGCATGAAAGCCAGGAAACCTTTCTAACCATGCATAAAAGTCCGGAGCATGGCGAAGCTGGTAAGCAGGTGTGGCCTCTTTTTGATGGCAGTCCGACTCCCCATTTTTATCAGGTGATTGTCGGCGAGAGGTGATTGAAAGCAGGCAGTGTAAAGTGCGTTGTGTAATTCTATGGAATTACAGGCGTCAACAACCAAGCAGCCAGAAAGAGCCTGCCATATCTTATACTCATCCTACACTGGAAGCACGTACTGTTTATCGAATCCTTTTGTGAGTATGGGCATGGCAGGTCGGAAGAACGCAACCAGTCTTGACCAGTTGTAATGAGCGCAAAAGTCCTTTCTTTTGCTGAACAAAGCTAAGAGGATAAGGCAGCCGCCTTCAACGAGGCACTTGCTTTCTGGTTGCATGCTGTTTCAGCGACTCTGAGTCGGATCTTGGTGCTTGATCATGGTTTGAAAAATGGCCCGGTTCAAGGAACTGAAGCAAGTACAGCAGTATTTTTCAAGGGAAACCAGCCTCCACAATGTAAAGGGAAAGCCGCTCTTTCAACAGCAGAGCGGCTGGATAACCGGCCTCGAAAATGTTTAAACTATCAAACTCCTGTTGAAGTTGTAACCATGCACTGAGTTGAACACTTGCAGCTCGAATTCATTCGGAGCCCTGCTATGCAGCGTTATTTTGTATATAAGTCTCTCTTAAAATCCTATAAGAAAGTATTAGTATGCATGCAGGGATGATGTGTAGATATTTCTATTTTAGAATAGAGATATCAAATTTATTTATGTTTTGTATTGTCAAAAAGATGGTGGAAAATGTCGGTCATATAGATCAAGCCAACCATAACCCCTTTGTCTACCACAGGAATACGCCGTATACGATTACGCATCAGGCGATCAAGCACATTCATCATTGGCTCTTCAGGGGAAACGGTAATAACATCACTGTTCATGATGTCACGAACTCTTTTTTTCTGTACCGTTTTGACAAACACCTCAACTTCGGCGTCTACAGCCATATCAGAGCTGTCGATACCAAAAAGCTGGTATGAAGGCCTCAAATGGTAGAGTATGGAATACATGCTGATGGTGCCCACCAAAGCATTGTTGTCGTCCACAACTACAAGACTGACATTCTTGTGGCCGGTTACACGGGTGCCACCCATCAAAAGTTGTTCAACTGCCTGGCTCACCAATGCATCCTGATGGATGATATCATACTGCTGAGACATAATATCTTTGGCTAATAGCGGCATAGTGTTGCTCCTTACGGTGTCCGTTTGCTTACAATCGAAATGATTTTCCGATCTGTTCATAAAAAGCCGTTTACCTGCCTCACCCTTGCCTGAAACAAAGGGTAGGCCTGCAATTTCTACCAAAGCTAATCTAAATAATCTTTTACCATGGCTGCCGGGATAAACCACCAGAAAATCGGCAGCGGTTCCACCAAGGCACCGTTCCGACATGTCTGCCGAGATGTGTAGTGGTTGCGGTAGTTGAGACACAGGCATAGCCATAATGGCTGACAGCTGGAGGTAACACCCGTTGAAGAATCCTGTTTTTTCGAATGCGACGTAAGGTGGTCGATTGT
>CAZEIT010000032.1:0-11770 GCA_964512515.1 uncultured Desulfobulbus sp. | reverse complement strand
CAGACTGTCCGTACGGCATGAACTTGGCGAGTTCGTCCTTTACTTCGGGGCTGTTGGCATAGAATTCGCCCAAGCCATTCTGTACTTTGGCCTTGAACAGAAGGAACCATGCGCCAACCGGGCCATAACCATCTTTAAATCGAGACGGTGTGAAGCGGTTTTCCATCATGGTCAGGGTTGCGCCAACCTGGGCACACATGGTGTAGGTGGAGCCAGCGTTCCATACCGGATACCATGCACGGCCCTTACCCTCGCCAGTGGAGCGCGGACGGAAGATGTTAACTGCGCCACCGCAGGCAACCATAGCGGTCTTGCAGGTGTACACATGCACCTTGTTCTCGCGGGTAGAAAAACCAACCGCACCGGCAATGGTGTTCTCTTTGTTCTTGTCGAGCAGCATCTTTACGATGAATACGCGCTCGTGGACATTCTCCTCGCCCAGGGCCTTTTTGGCCGGCTCTGCGACGATCGGCTTGTAAGACTCGCCGTTGATCATGATCTGCCACTTACCGGTACGAACCGGCGTTCCGCCCTCACGCAGGCTAGGAGCAGGCTTGTCGCCGAGCAGGTTGCTGCCGTCTTCGGCGCGTTTCCAAATAGGCAGACCCCACTCTTCAAAGAGCTTAACCGACTCGTCTACGTGACGGCCGAGGTCATAGATCAGGTCTTCACGAACAACGCCCATCAGGTCGTTGCGCACCATCTTGACGTAATCTTCGATGGCGTTCTCGCCGATATAGGTGTTGATAGCAGACAAACCCTGGGCAACCGCACCGGAGCGCTCCATGGCAGCCTTGTCAACCAGGATGATCTTCATGTCGGCGGGCGCCCACTTCTTGATCTCAAAAGCGGTACCACAGGCGGCCATACCGCCACCAACGATCAGCACGTCACAGCTGTGCTCTACGATTTCCGGATCAACTACTGCTTCAAGCTCGCCTTTCGGCTTATTTGGTAATGCCATAGCATTTTCTCCTTGTTACGTTCAGTAAACGAAAAAATTCCTAAGTATTGAGCCTTGAGACAAGCTTACTTTGCCAACTTGGTCGGGGCAGGCAGATTGCTCTCCAAGAGGAGGCATTCGTCATCCAGGTTGGCCCCTTTCTGTCCGCCATACTCGTTGGCAGCGCCTTCGGCAGTGTTGCGGATGGGGAATTTGAAGCGCTTGATGTTGCCGTTTCTGAACTTGACCGTCCACATAATGGAATCAGAGGACCGCATGGGATGCACCTGGCCCCCCAGAGGGACGAAGTCATCATAGCCACGAACGAAGATCGCACCCTGCGGGCAGATCTTGACGCAGGAGTAGCACTCCCAGCAGGCATCCGGCTCTTGATTGTACGCCTTCATTTCCTTCACATTCAGAACCATCAGGTCATTGGGACAGATGTACATGCAGGCGGTCTTGTCGCCACCTTTGCAACCGTCGCACTTTGAAGGATCTACGTAACTTGGCATTCAACTACCTCCTCACTTGGTTTTATCAGTTGATGACTCCCAATATGGTCGTCATTACCCTTGCGGGCCCTCCTTACCCAGGCACCGCCACAAACTACAAGGTGAACCGTCCCACCTCTTCCGCTCGCCCCTGAGAACACCGTTTCAAGCGAGAAAAAATGAACGCTCACTCATTTCTTACGACTTAACGGTTTAATTTGTCCGCCAAATTAAGTCAAGAAAAATCGTCAAAACAACACTGAGCAGCAAAACTTAAAAGAAACATCAAAGATGTAGATACATACGAACACGATATTTCCGACCTCTCCATGCAGTGACTACGAATCAACGGATTTTGTGCTCATCCGCCTCATAGTTGGTGCGCACCAGCACTTCCCGTGGCCGGGAACCGTCAGCCGGGCCGACTATCCCCTCACGTTCCATCAATTCAATCATACGGGCAGCGCGGTTATAGCCGACCCGCAGGCGTCGCTGCACCATGGAAATGGAGGCCACGCCGGTTTCCGTGACCACAGCCACGGCTTCGTCGTACTTTTCGTCGTACTCATCATCCTCAACCGCTGCAGGCTCTGCTTCCTCTTCCATCTCCTGCAAGACGCTGGCGTCATACTCTGCCGTGCCTTGGCTTTTGAGATATTGTACCAGCCGCTCCGTTTCCTGCTCCGAGATAAAGGCTCCATGGATACGCTGCAGCTTTGCTGCGCCTGGCGGCAGAAAGAGCATATCGCCCATGCCCAAAAGGTGCTCTGCCCCGGAGCCATCCAGAATGGTGCGTGAATCCACCTTGGAGGAAACCTTAAAGGAGATGCGGGTGGGAAAATTCGCCTTGATCAGCCCGGTGAGTACGTCAACCGATGGTCGCTGGGTCGCAAGGATGATGTGCATGCCTGCGGCCCGCGCCATCTGGGCCAGGCGCGCGATGGAGGTTTCCACATCCTTTGAGGCCACCATCATCAAATCAGCCAACTCATCCACAATGATGACGATATAGGGTAGGGGCTCATCCGCCACCTCGTTGTAGGATAAAAAGGATTTGACCCGCCGCTCCTCCAGAAGCCGATAGCGCCGTTCCATCTCGCGCACCGCCCAAAGAAGCGCCCGGCTCGCCATCTTGGCCTCCACCACCACCGGATGCAGGAGGTGGGGAATGTCATCATAGACCGACAATTCAATGCGTTTGGGATCTATCATCAAGAGCCGCACCTCTTCAGGCGTAGCCTTAAACAGGATGGAGGCAATAAAGGCGTTGATGGCCACTGACTTGCCAGCGCCGGTGGCTCCGGCAATAAGCAGGTGCGGCATGCGAGCCAGATTGGCCACCACCGGCTTGCCCACCACGTCAAAACCCAGAGCCAGGCTGAGTTTGGAGCGCGCGGCCTGGTATTCATCGGAGAGAAGCGTATCACGCAGATAAACAGTGCTCCGCACCGGATTGGGAATTTCAATACCAATGGCGACCTTGCCTGGTATGGAGCCGACAATGCGCACCCTGTCCACCTTGAGCACCATGGCCAGGTCATCGGCCAGAGAAACAACCCGGCTGATTTTTACCCCAGGCGCAGGTGAAAATTCATAGGTAGTGACCACTGGCCCAGGGGAAATTCCGGCCACCTCACCCTGTACCCCGAAATCCTGCAGCTTCTCCACCAGGATATTGCTGACATTATAATAGTGTTCGCGGTCAAGTTCTGTTTCGATCTCCGGATTTGCATCCAAAAGATCCAGTTGGGGCAGTTTGAAGCGCCCCTGGCGGCGGAGGGGAGCCTGGGAGTGCGACCTAGGCCGCTCCGGTGGTATAGCACGGTTTATCGCGCGAGAAGGAACGGGTTCTTCAACGGGATCGTCAACCAATTCATCTTCTTCATACTGCAGTTCTTCCGCGTACCCGCCATTTTCTTCAGAAGGTGTTGGATCAAAGCGCTCTTCCTCTTGTAACTCGCTCCTGTGCATTGGCACATCCGCCCCTGCATCAGCAAAAGTCCGCCGTCTGGTTGGCGTGCGCCTGTGGTTCAGGCTGTGCTCATGCAGAGCGGTCAGAGAAAAGCGCATGGCTGCCATCAGGGAAAAAAGAAAGAGCAGGAGCAGGGCCATCACACTGCCTGCCGTACCGATAATGGCGCTCAAGAAGGGCCAGATAAGGGTACCGAGATAGCCGCCCGGCTTTATATAAGCCGCAGGCAGCAGCAGTTGGCTAAAGGCGCCAAAGAGCCCGGATGAGGCAAGGGCTATGCCGCTCATGCCTGCTAACACATGGGGTAGACGGCGCTCGCTCTCTCGCCCCCGGATTACCCGAATAGTGCGCAATGACAGGAGAAAAAGGGGGAAAAAAGCGACCAGACCAAAAAATGAAAAAAGGTAGTGGGCAGTGTAAAACCCCAATGCGCCGCACCAGTTTTCACTGGGCTCCTGCAGGTGCGGTTCAGCCCCAAACAGGGGAAGCAGATAACTGGTGAGGCTCAGCAACAAAAGCAGGGTAAGAAAAAGCAAGAGAAGGGAGGCCACCTCGTACCTACGCCCGGCTTTGCGCGGCCTACCTGTTACCACTGCATTCATTCTGCCCTGAATACGCTTGCCTGAAAAGAAGAGAAGGAAAAGAAACTACGAACGAGATGAACGCGACCTTGCAACGTGCATGCCGTCCAGAATACCGTTGATAAAGGGCGCCGAATCGTCGATAGAAAACCGCTTGGCGATTTCCAGGGCCTCGTTGATCACTACCTGCGCAGGAGCATCTTCCGCCCAGTGCAGTTCATAGGCGGCAATGCGCAGAATAGTCCTGTCCACCGTGGACATGCGTTCTATTCGCCAGTTATGGGAGTGGGCGGCAATGTTCTGGTCCAGTTCCTGCCAGTGCTGGCATACCCCTTCCACCAGACTGCGGGCATAAGGCAGGGCGGCGCGGGTACTGGTGAAGTGCTCGCTGAAACTGGAAAAAGCAGCCTTCATTTCATCAAGAGGCGCTGCCAGCCTGCCCTGCATGTCCAGGCTGAAGAGAAACTGCAGCGCCAGTTCGCGCGATTGTCGTCGAAGCCCCATACCGGTTAGCCAGAAGTTGGAGACACTAGCTGATCCCTGCAATCACGCAGCGTTCGGGGCCTGTCCCAGCCCGTCCAGCAGATTGACCATTTCCAGGGCAGCAATGGCAACGTCCGAGCCCTTGTTGCCAGCCTTAGTGCCGGCGCGCTCAATAGCCTGCTCAATGGTATCAGTGGTGAGCACACCAAAAAGGATGGGCACGCCTGTGTCCAGCATCACCTGGGCCGTGCCCTTGGCCACCTCTCCGGCTACATAGTCGAAATGTGGGGTTGCCCCCCGGATGACCGCACCAAGACAAAGCACTGCATGATACCTGCCGGATCTGGCCATTTTTTGGGCGACCAGGGGAATTTCAAATGCACCGGGAACGCGAGCCACCACAATGTCATCACTGTTCACCCCGGAACGCACCAGGGAATCGATCGCGCCATCCAGCAATTTTTCCGCGATAAAGGAATTGAAGCGAGATACCACAATCCCGATCTTGCGGCCATCGCCCCTCAGTGAACCCTCAATATACTGCGCCATTCTCTTCTCCATCATGCAAAAGTTGGCATCGTCTGTAACTCGTCTTCAAACCAGACAACATCCAGATACATCCACTCAAGACTTGCCAACAGCGCAGCCCGACGGGAGGTCGTCGCACAGCTTGAGCAGATGCCCCAGCTTGTCCCGCTTGGTGCTCAGATAGCGTTTGCTTTCCTCGCTGGCCTGAACCTCAATGGGTAGACGGCTGGCCACTTCAAGGCCATAGCCTTCAAGTCCAATGATTTTTTTAGGATTGTTGGTCAAAAGACGCATCTTCCGTACCCCCAGATCGCGCAGAATCTGTGCACCAATGCCGTAATCGCGCAGATCCGGTTTAAAACCAAGGTGAGTGTTGGCCTCCACCGTATCCAGACCTTCATCCTGGAGCACATAGGCCTTCAATTTATTGACCAGGCCGATGCCACGCCCCTCTTGGCGCATATAGACAATCACCCCGCACCCCTCCCTGGCAACCATCTGCATGGCGGCGTGCAACTGAGGGCCGCAGTCGCAACGGGCAGAGCCAAAGACATCGCCGGTCAAACACTCCGAATGCACCCGCACCATGATCGGCTCTTCCGGATTGATCTCGCCCATCACCAAAGCCACGTGTTCACAATGGTCAATATCATTCTGATAGGCGATTACCCGGAACTCGCCGGCATGATCCGTGGGCAAACGGGCCTCTGCCGCCCGCCGCACCAGCACATCCTTGCACAGGCGATAGGCGACCAGATCGGCAATGGTTGCAATCTTAAGGTCATGTTCCTGGGCAAACACCTCCAGATCTGGCATACGGGCCATGGTGCCATCGTCCTTCATGATTTCGCAGATGATACCTGCGGTACGCATGCCGGCGATGCGGGCCAGATCCACCGAGCCCTCGGTCTGGCCGGTGCGCACGAGAACGCCGCCCGCCTTGGCACGCAAGGGGAAAATATGCCCCGGACTGATGATATCGCGCGGGGTAGCCGTCGGATTCACGGCAGCGGCAATGGTCCGGGCGCGGTCTGCAGCCGAAATACCGGTGCTGACGCCGGTACGGGCCTCTATGCTGATGGTGAAGCCGGTGCCGTAGGGCGACTGGTTGTTTGCCACCATCATGGGCAGGCCAAGCTGCTGCACAATATCCGGACTTAAGGCAAGGCAAATGAGGCCGCGGCCATGTTTGGCCATGAAGTTAATCGCCTCAGGCGTAACCATCTCGGCCGCCATGCAGAGATCTCCTTCGTTTTCCCGGTCTTCATCGTCGACCAGAATCACCATCTTGCCATTTTTGATGTCTTCGACTACTGCCTCAATACTGCTTGCCGCCATAGTTTCGCCTCAATCCAGAAAACTTCCAGCTCAATAAAAAACAGGTTACATAAATCCATGCCGGGCCAGAAAGGCCGAATCCAAAGTCTGGCCAGAAGACGAGCCTGCCTGACCACCCAGCAATTTTTCCACGTATTTGCCGATGATATCCACCTCGATATTGACCACATCACCCACAGCCAGAAGACCGAGCGTGGTTTCCTTAAGGGTGTGGGGAATGATGGACACAGAAAAAGAACCCTCGCTGCAACTGTTCACAGTCAGGCTGATGCCACTGATCGCAACCGAGCCTTTTTCCACCACATAGCGACTCAGGCGGCTTTCAAGGGAAAACGTGAACAGGGTAAAACTGCCCAGGTTTTCGCGTTTGAGCACCTTGCCCATGCAGTCGACATGCCCACTGACCAGATGCCCCCCCAACCTGTCGGCAAGACGCAGGGCTCGCTCCAGATTCACCTTGGAGCCGGCGCGCAGACGGCCCAAACTGCTGCGCTGCAGGGTTTCTGGGGAAACATCTGCACAAAAGCTGCTCCGGCTGATTTTGCGCGCGGTCAGGCAAACGCCATCAACAGCAATGGACTCCCCTTCCTGGGGTTCATCCAAGCTGAATGTTGGCGCCACAGTCAAGACCGTGCCACCGCCTGAGGGATGGCGCTCAACTATTGTACCCAAGCCCCGCACAATGCCAGTGAACATCTACTGGCCCTGCTCCATTTGCTCGGCCAGTTGGTTGAGTTCCTCGGCCCGGCGGTTATGCTTGAAATGGGTGTGGATACCGGCAGCCAAACGGTAGGCGTCAGCGGCCCTGGTCTTGTCATCCTGTTCGATATAGACCTCGGCCAGAATCTCCAATGTCTCCACGACTCCCTTAGGGTTACGGGTAAGCTGATAATGTTCCAGCATGTCGTCGAGCAACTCAAGCGCCTTGGCCTGTTGTCCGAGTTTTCTGCAGCAATGCAGCATCTTTTTGTTGAGGGAGAGTTGAGAAAAGCTGTCTTCCTCCTGCACGCAAATGGCATGCGCCCGCTCGAAGTTTGCCATGGCCATGGCAAACTCTTCCCGGGCCATACAGGCATCACCCAGCCGGTCAGATGCGTTAGCCACGCCAATGCGATCTCCTTGCTCCTCAAAACCGCGCAGGGCGTTATGAAAACCCATGGCAGCCTGTACGTACTCGCCCTTATCCAGAAGCTTGCGGGCCTCAGCATACTCCTGCCGGGCAGGATTATTCTCAATTTCAGCTTCGTCACCCTGCTGCGGCTTGGGGCCGAGGCTATTCAGCGGTTGCAGCTGGTTTGTTGTCATACTCTTCTTCCTGATGAATAAGTTGGAGGGCTTCACTGGCAAGCTTGGCCACGGTACTGCTGTGGAGCCTGCCCTGATCCGGAATGGTGACCGGTGTGGCATCATGGGTCAGGCCCATGACCTGCAAAGCCGCCTCCTTGGCCCGTACCCTTCCCAGAAGCCGTACGGTCAGCGCCCGCATCACGGGGTCCTGGTGGGTCAGCAGCGGGAAAAGTGAATAAAACGGCACCGCACGAATAAGATCCGGTCGGGATGAGGCAATTTCAACCAGCCCCCACAGAACAGCTTCGCGGGTGCCTGGATCGCCCATATAGGCAAAGAGATGCCGGGTGAAGGCACCATAAATATCCGGCCTGTTGGCAAGGATGGCGCCGATAGCCTCGATCATACCCCAGGATGATGAGGCAGAGTCTGCGCAGGCTTCAAAAAGACGGTGCAAAAGATCCGCCACCGGACCAGGTTCAAGGGTTGCGCCTTCACCGCAGACTTGGCCGAGAATCCAGGCGGTTTTATAGCGCTCCGCCATGTCCGGACTATAGAGCATGCGGTGCAGAAAACGCAGGGTCCTGCGGTCATCCAGGTAAAGCGTGACCAATGCCTCCACATCTTCCTGGGCAGCCAGACGCTGTACGGTTTGCTTGTCGGCCCGCATGCGTTTTCGTTTCGGATCAAGCTGGCGAACAGGCTTGGCCGGCTCAATCTTCTCCTTACCGCCACCTGCACCCTGCTTCACGGCAAAGCGGGTGGCGAACTCGGCCAAATCTTTATGCAGACGCACAAAGTACAGCACCCCGCGCACAGCACGACCATCCAGATTGCGCTTCTGCACGACCTGGTGGGTCACCTCGTCGTAGTCATCAATCTGGCCAGTAAGATAATCGTCTTCGGGCAGCAGATCCCAAGCCAAATCCCAGTTACCGCCACAGGCATTGACCAGACACTCCACCATGGCCGCACCCACATTGTGGCCGGTTGCCTCTGCCACATAGACTGCACCGCATTCGCAGCGGCCCATGGGAAATTCGCGCAGTTTACGCTCCTGCCCATAGCTTGGACGACCAACATCCATGCCACAAATTGGGCACCAGGGCTTGAGCTGCAGTTCCGCCTTGCTGCTCATTTGCCAACCATGGCTTTGGCCCCCAGCGCATCAGCAAAACGCGGATCAACACTGTAGCCGAGTTCGCTTGCCCGCTCCAGGTGACGCTGGGCTTCGGCATACTCGCCGCTGAAATAGAGCGCCACTGCCAAGTTGTTATGTGCCATGGGCGAATCCGGCTCCAAGGTGACTGCCTGACGAGCCGCATCCACCGCCTTCGCATCTTCTTCAATACTGGTATAGGCCGAAGCCAGGTTCAGCCAGGCAGTGATCAGCTTGGCATCGAGCTGGGAGGCCTTGATATAACTTTCAATGGCCTGTATCACTTCGCCGCGCTGCTGCAAAATCAGGCCGATATTAACATGGGCCTCAGCCATCTTGGGCGAAATCTTCAGGGCGCGACGGTTCAGCTCCAGGGCCTGGTCATAGTTGCCGCGCTCAAAATAAATTGCGCCCAGGTTGATCATGCTCTCCATGGACTGGTTGTCCAATTCAATGGCCTTTTCCAATTGCTGTACCGCATCGTCACTACGGCCAGCCTGACGGTACACCAAACCGAGCTGGTGACGCGCCATGACATTGTCCGGTTTCTCTGCTACCACCTTTTCCAGATCGGCGATAACTTCCTGCATATCAGCCTGTTTCGCTGTTGTTGTCATATTTCATTCCTTTATCTGGGTCTTTTTTTATCGCTGCCTAGCACAAGACATTTTGGCACTATAGACACCAGAGCACGGTTTGCCAAGCCAAGGCATGGAAAAGGAATTGGCGCCGATTGTTTTGTCCCGTTATTTTTCCCGCGCGAGAACCCGGTGTGCCACCGCGATATCCTTTTCAATCTGCGCAATCAGATCATCCAGGGTGCGGAATTTGCATTCATCACGCAGGTGACGCAGCAGGTTGATGCGCAGAGGGCGGCCATAGATATCATCATTGAAGTCAAATATATGGGTTTCTGCCACCAGGATGTTCTCACCAAAGGTGGGATTATAGCCAATATTTGAAACTCCGCCGTACTGCTTGCCGTCGTAGATCACCTGGGTGACGTAAACACCCCGCTTGGGGTAAAGATCCTCTTCCAGTAAACGAAGGTTGGCGGTGGGATAACCCAACAGGCCCGATCCCCGCTGCCGACCATACTGCACCTCACCACGGATCTGGTAATACCGTCCCAGAAGGCCACGCACATCGCGCATCCTGCCCGCAGTCACCAGTTCACGAATGGTGGAGCTGGAAACCAGCTTGCCCTGGGCATAGAATGCCGGCACCACCTCAACCGAAAAACCCTTGGCCAGGCCCTGCCGGCGCAAAAAATCCGTGCCGCCAACCCTGCCCTTGCCCATGGCATAGTCGTAGCCAACCACCAACTCTGTCATACCCAGACCTTTGAGCAGGATCAAATCCACAAAGTCTTCCGCGCTGGTGGCGGCTATTTCCCGGGTAAAAGGGATGATCAAGAGCTCATCCACCCCGGCCCGCTCAATCAGTTCGATCTTCTGCTCCGTGGTGGAAATGAGGCGAATGCCCTTTGGGCTAAGCACCTTCAGGGGATGCGGATCAAAGGTAACGGCCACGCTCACGCCGCCATCATGTTTCGCCCGGTTGACGACCCTGGAAAACAACTGCTGATGCCCGAGATGGACACCGTCAAAGTTGCCGATGGTCACATAGGCCCGCTCATGAGGGCTGGTTACCTGCTCAAGGCTGGTATAGATATTCATGCAATGTCAGTGGCTTGGTGCAGGAAAAACGAAGAGGCTGAAAACTCGTGCGCATTTTTACCCTACTTGCAGCAATGTAGCAAACAGTTCATAGCGGCACATGGCGACTCCACACCCGGAAACCATCTCTCCACTTCGGGGCCATACAGTGCAGCGCCACTTGCGCGAATTCTCAACTCTGTTCCGAGTCAAGCTTATAGTAGCGCAAATACCAGTCGACGAAACGACGCACCCCTTCCTCTATGGGCGTATCCGGGCGAAAACCAACATCCCGTACCAGCTCGCTGACATCGGCGTAAGTAGCGGGCACATCCCCGGCCTGCATGGGCATGAAATTCTTCTTAGCCGTGCGGCCCAGGCACTGTTCCAGCACCTCGATATAACGCATCAGTTTTTCCTTGCTGTTGTTGCCAATATTGTACACCCGCCAGGGGCAGTAGCTCGTGGCCGGGTCAGGCGCGTTGCCTTTCCAGTTTGGATCCGGCTGCGGCACCGTGTCCAGAACCCGCACCACTCCCTGGACAATGTCATCGATGTAGGTAAAATCACGCTCCATATTGCCGTTATTGAACACGTTGATGGGCCTGTCTTCCAAAATGGCCTTGGTAAAAAGGAATAGCGCCATATCTGGCCGACCCCAGGGGCCATAAACGGTGAAGAAACGCAGACCAGTAGTGGGCAGACCAAAAAGGTGGCTGTAGGTGTGGGCCATCAGCTCATTGGCCTTCTTGGATGCGGCATACAGGGAAACTGGATGGTCAACATTGTCATGTTCCGAAAAGGGCATCTTGGTATTGGCCCCATAAACGGAACTGGAGGAGGCATAGACCAGGTGTTTGATGCCGTGGTGGCGGCAACCCTCCAGAATATTGGCAAAGCCAACCAAATTGGTATCCACGTAGGCAGCCGGATTTTCCAGGGAATAGCGCACCCCTGCCTGGGCGGCCAGGTTGACCACCGCATCCAGAGGGTATTTCTGAAACAGGGCGGCACAGGCCGCACGGTTGGCCATGTCTTCCTGGACAAAGGTGAATTTGGGGCTGGCCGTGAGCTCGGCCAGACGGTCGCGCTTGAGCTGCACATCGTAGTAGTCGTTCATGTTGTCAAGGCCAATCACGCTGCGGCCTTCAGCCAGCAGCCGTTTGCCCAGGGCATGCCCGATAAACCCGGCTGCGCCGGTAATAAGAATCCTCTGCATCACAAAGCTCTCCCTTTCTGTATATCTACTGGTTTATCTACAAGTTATCATGTGCTTTTTATAGTAAAATCGTGATCACCAATTCAAACTCTCATGAATCTTCCCCTG
>CAZEIT010000031.1:0-11857 GCA_964512515.1 uncultured Desulfobulbus sp. | reverse complement strand
AGGTCGCGGAAAGTGCTTTGGTGGATGTTACCAACTACCGGATCCTTGCGAACAGAGTAGTTGATATGGGTGGTGCCACGGCGGGTAGCTGGAGTGGCCTCATGGCCAGAATGCAGGATCATGGTGGCTGGCGCATCGATTTTCTTGACAGTTCCGATGTGATTGATGTGGGCAAAAACAAAACTGTCCAACGCGGTGAGCGCAACCTTGGTCAGGCGACGCTTCTGGGGGGTGTTCTTTCCTTTACCACCTTTAAACCTTCAGCCAATATCTGTACACCAGGCGGCGAAAGTTTTTTCTGGGCGAGATATTTTGAAACCGGAACAGACTATTATAGGCCGATTTTGTCTGCCCAGGTTTTGGTTCCATACAATAACTCCAGCGTAATGATGAATGTAGGCAGAGTTTCCCTTGGTTCAGGTTTGGCGTCACCGCCTAGTTTGCATGTCGGCAGCGGAACGAGAGCCTTTATCCAGACCAGCAAGGGAGATGTCGTTGATTTTGACCTGGATACGCCTTTTTCCACAAAATCCGGTAAAAATTATTGGAGGATGTGGGATGGAGAAGATCAGTAACAAGGCTTTGTGTTGATGTTTCCAATGGCCCGTATCAATTGTTTTGATGCGGGCCATTAGTTTTTCTGCTTGACTTTATTTCTTGCTCATACTAGCCTTTTTGCTATATTGAATGACGATTCAGTTTGTTGGCTGCCGCCAGATAAAGATGATCCGGTGGACGGCATTTTGTATCTACAAACACTTCAACCAGAGAGAGGACATCGCATGAGTTCGAAATTGGTAGCACCGCACGGTGGAAAGGGTCTTGTTTGCGCCTTGCTTGAGGGAAGCGAGCGTGAAGCTGAGCTGAAAAAGGCCAAAGGTTTGAAGCAGGTTGAAATCAGCCCCCGCGCCAAGGGCGATTTGATCATGATGGGTATCGGTGGTTTTTCTCCGTTGTCCGGTTTCATGAGCAAGGCTGATTGGAAGGGCGTGTGTGAAAAATTTCAGCTGGCCGATGGCACCTTCTGGCCGGTACCCATCACCCTTGATGTTTCCAAGGCCGATGCAGACGCCATTAAGGTTGGCGACGAGATCGCCTTGGTGCGCGAAGGCGAGACCTACGCCACCATGAAGGTGACCGAAAAGTACGAGATGACCGAGGCCGACAAGAAGTGGGAGTGCGAGAAGGTTTTCAAGGGCCATGGCGAAGAGTCTGCTGATGACAAATTCTGGGAAATCGCTCCCAAGGATCATCCTGGCGTGATCATGGTTATGGGCCAGAAGGAAGTCAACCTGGCCGGCCCGGTAAAAGTGCTTTCCGAAGGCGAGTACCCCAAAGAGTATCCTGGCGTGTACATGCGGCCTGCAGAGGTGCGCAAGATGTTTGATGAGCGTGGCTGGGCCAATGTTGCTGCCCTGCAGCTGCGTAACCCCATGCACCGTTCCCATGAGTTCCTGGCCAAGATTGCCGTTGAGGTTTGTGACGGCGTGCTGATCCATTCGCTGATTGGTAACCTGAAGCCTGGCGATATTCCTGCCAAGGTTCGCATCAAGGCCATTGACACCCTGATCGACAAGTACTTTGTAAAAGAGCATGTGTACAGCGCCGGTTATCCGCTGGATATGCGTTACGCTGGCCCGCGTGAAGGTCTGCTCCACGCCACTTTCCGTCAGAACTACGGTGTCAACAACATGATCATTGGTCGTGACCATGCCGGTGTTGGCGACTTCTATGGTCTGTTCGAGGCCCAGGAAATTTTTGACCGCATTCCGGTAACCGGTGACCCGGCCAAAGACCTGCTCTGCAGGCCGATGAAGATCGACTGGACCTTCTACTGCCATAAGTGCGACGGTATGGCATCCCTGCGCACCTGTCCGCACACCAAGGATGACCGTGTTATCCTTTCCGGCACCAAGCTGCGCAAAGCGTTGTCTGAAGGTAAGGAAGTGGTTGACCACTTTGGCCGCGAGGAAGTTCTCGAAATTCTGCGCGAGTACTACGGCGGTTTGACCGAGAAGGTAGAGGTTAAGATGCAGAGTGCAGCCTCTGGCGAAAATATGTAAGCATTACGCATTTCTTTGTGTTCAAGGAGATTCCGCTATCTGGCGGAATCTCCTTTTTTTGTGGCAGACATATTGTGTATTGTACAAACATCAAGACGAAAACATAGAGCCATTACGCTAAACGCTGGCCCAGCCAGGTTCCTTGATGTCATCTTTGATCTGGCACTGAAATTATTCCAGTGCCAGTGCATGTTATGGGCAGCCGGGCTTGATTGCTTCGATACCTGGAGCTAAGCAGTACAGAGCGCAGGAGCGACTTGGATGCGCTCCCACGCTGGAGCGTGGGAGCGATGAGGATAGGGTCGTGACACTTGCTTTTTGGTTGCATGGAACATCACATGGTTGATGATTTTTTCAAGGACGATGAATTAAACTGGTGCAGAACAGGCTTGCGGCGAGTGTGAGTATGGCCGCTTATGAAAACAAGTCTTGAGGTACGCAAAAGTTGATATCAAGCAAAGGGGAAGGGGTGGTGCAGACACTAATGGTTGGTTTGGGCGAGCGGAGCTATCCCATCCGCATTGGCAGCGGTATTTTGGCGAGTCTTGGTCACCATCTGCGGGATGCCTTGCACGCCCGCCGTTATGCCGTCATCAGCGACAACCATGTGGCGGCCCTCTATGGTGGGCAGGTACTGCAGGCGTTGCAGGCGGCTGAACTGGAAGGAGAGTTGTTTACCTTTTCCGCAGGAGAGGCGAGCAAGAACCTGGCGAACATTGAGCAACTGGCCAGCAGTATGGCTCAGCAGGGTTTTGACCGGGGAGATGCAATCCTCGCGCTGGGCGGCGGGGTTAGCGGTGATATGGCCGGTTTTTTGGCGGCTATTTACATGCGCGGTATTCCTTTTGCACAGGTGCCCACCTCATTGCTTGCCCAGGTGGACAGTTCTGTAGGCGGCAAAACTGGGGTTGATATCCCTGAAGGCAAAAACCTCATCGGTGCCTTTTACCAGCCCCGTCTGGTGCTGATCGATACGGATGTGTTGCAAACCTTGCCTCGGAGCGAATTTTTGGCAGGTATGGGCGAAGTCATTAAATATGGGGCCAGTCTGGATGCTGATTTTTTCACCTACCTTGACCAGCACCGTGAGCAGATATTGGCCTTGGACCCTGCTGTTTTAAGCTCTGTCATTTCTCATTGCTGCGCCTTGAAAGCCAGGGTAGTGGAGCAGGATGAGCGCGAGGGCGGTTGGCGGCGGGTACTCAATTTTGGTCATACCATTGGTCATGCCGTGGAAGCGGCATCAGACTACAGTCTGTTGCACGGCTTTGCCGTGGCTATTGGCATGTGCGCGGTGGCCGATCTGGCGGCACGATGCGGCTATGCTTCGGCACAGGTTAAAGAGGAAATTGCAGCCCTGCTGCGTGCCTACGGCTTACCCACGGCTGTGCCGCAGGCATTGGACCGTGAGCGTATTGCTACCTTTATGCAGGCAGACAAGAAATCAATCGGAAGACGCCTTTTCTTTGTGCTGCCCACGGCGCTGGGCCAGGTGAAGATTACAGATGAGGTTGATCCTGCAGCGCTTGCCCAGGTGCTTGCCGGCCACGATGCCGCCTGATCTGCCAGAGGCAACAAGGTGGCAGGGTACCGCGTTATAAAGAGCAAAAAGGAGTAGCTATGAAGGGGAAACTGGTTATTGCCATGGTGGGCCTGCCTGCCCGGGGTAAATCTACCATGGCTCGTAAATTATGTCGCACCCTGGAATTGGACGGGGTCAATGCCCGAATTTTTAACAACGGTAAGTTGCGGCGCCAGATGGATCCGGAAGAGCGAACCTCTTCTGCAGATTTTTTTGCGGCCGCCAATGCGGCGGGCCAGGAGGTGCGGGATGCCATCGCACGCAAGGCCCTTGCAATGGCCCAGGCTTTCCTGGCGGGCGACGGGCAGGTGGCGATTCTGGATGCCACCAATATTACCCGGGAGCGCAGGGCTGCAATCAGCGCTGCTTTTGCTTCTATTCCGCTTTGCTTTGTGGAATGTCTCAATGCAGATGAAGAGGCTCTGGAGGCCAATCTGGAGCGGAAGGCGGATCTAGCTGAATTCAGGGCAATGTCAAGAGAAAAGGCGCTGGAGAGCTTTGTGCAGCGCATCGCCCACTACGAACAAATCTATGAACCGCTGAGTGATGAGCCCAACCGCATTCTGGTGGACTCCTTTGACAGTTGCATCCTGCAGGAGCATATCAGTGAGGTGCTGCCCTACTATGACCGGATCCGCGACATCATTACCACCCGAGTGGTGCGCAATCTCTTTCTGGTGCGGCATGGAGAAACCTTTTACAATCTGGAAGACCGCATCGGTGGAGACTCCAGTCTGACGGAAAAGGGGCTGGAACAGGCCGAGGCATTGGCCGAGCACTTTGCCACGGTGCGTATTCCCATTATTTTTACCAGCAACCATCGTCGCACCCTGCAAACCGCCCGCCCCATCGCCGACCGTCAGGACCCGTGCTCCATCATTGCCCTGCCTGAGTTCAACGAAATTCATGCCGGTATCTGCGAGCACCTGACCTACGAGGAGGTACGGCGAGACCTGCCGCAGGTGGCGCGGGAACGCGGGCCCAACAAATACCGTTATGTCTATCCCGAGGGCGAGGGCTACGCTACCATGGCAGAGCGGGTGCACCGCGGTCTGAAAAAGGTGTTTTTTTTGAATAACTATGATGAAAATATCATGATTGTCGGCCATCGAGCAGTGAACCGTATGATCCTCTCCCGCTTCCTCTCTCGCCAGGAAGAGGAAATTCCCTATGTCTACATGCCACAGGATCGCTATTACCACATACGCATCGACCCGCACAAACGCAGCTTCGAACTGGTGCCCTACCGGAGCGCGCCAGCTGCCTGGGCTGGCTGGTAATGGGCGGCAGTATGAAGAATAAGGGAGACGATGCGGGAATTGCCGCTTTACTGGAATTGATCAGCACGCTGCGTAGTGAAAGAGGTTGTCCGTGGGACCGGAAACAAACTCCGCAGACTATGAAGAAATACCTCTTGGAAGAGTGCGGCGAGCTTGTCGAGGTGATAGGTTCCGGCGATCCAGCAGCGGTTCTGGAAGAATGCGGCGATGTGCTCTTCATCCTTACGTTCTTGATTCGTCTCTACGAGGAGCAGGGCCACTTTGACCTGCAGTCAGTTTGCCAAGAGGCGCATGCCAAGATGGTGCGGCGCCACCCCCATGTTTTTGGCGAGTCTGTTATTGCCAGTGAAGAGGAACTTTACCAGCAGTGGGACGCCATTAAGGCGGAGGAAAAACGAATTAAATCAAACAGCCAGGACTGAGCAAGCGAGGACGCATGCGCTGGCTCCTGGCGGGTCATCCTGGTTTTTCCTTGACACAAACTTTGAAATAGGAATAGAATAACAGGTTCTAAATTGCTGGTTTTTTGATATGTCCGGGTATGATCCGGGTATGTCACATACCTTCTTGCTCCTGGGCGTAGGGCCCTGGGGCCAACAGTCCACAAGGAGGAGTGATGCGTCATTACGAGACGACCTACATCCTGCGCCCTAATCTGGGCGACGCTATTTTTACCGAAATTGTCGACCGCACCAATGCGATTGTGGCGGATTTCGGCGGCACCCTGATCTCCGAGGAGCGCATTGGCATGCGCAGACTGGCCTATGCCATCAAAAAAGAGGTACAGGGTTATTACGTCTACATCAACTTCGCAGCGCCGGGAGAAGCAGTAGCCGAGATCGAGCGTATTTTCCGCATTGATGACCGGGTGCTGCGCTATCTTACCATCAAGCTCGGAGACAGCATTGACACCGAGGGTATCGAGGCCGAGCGTGAGCGCATTGCTGCCACTGCTGCTGCCCGTGCCGCGCGGGATGCCGCCGAGGCCGAGGAAGAGGCCAAGGGCCGTGGCCGCAGGCGGGATACTCCGGTTGAGAGGGATGACGACAAAAGCGATTCCCAGACCGATGACGAGGATGACGCCGATGAATCGGATGATGAAGAATAGCAAACCCAGCAGGATTTAAGGAGAACGATCATGGCAGCACCAAGAAAGATTTTTACCCGTCGCCGGGTTTGCCGCTTTTGTACCGATAAGGAATTGACCATTGATTACAAGGACATCAAGGGCCTGAAAAATCTGGTCACCGAGCGGGGCAAGATCATACCCCGGCGGATCTATGGCACCTGCGCCAAGCATCAGCGTCAATTGAACGAGGCGGTGAAGCGGGCGCGCCAGTTGGCCCTGCTTCCCTACACGGGCAATGTAGAGCCCTAAACAGTCGCAGCATGACAGGACGACAGACTGATGGAGGCTTCGCGGCAGGAATTCAGGCCCGCTTTACTCTTGGGCGCGCTGTTTGTTCTGCCGCTGGTCGCTCCGGTCTTATTTGCCTGGCTGGATGCGTTTTTTGCAGCTGTTATCTGTTGCGCCTTAACTTTGCTGGGGTGGCGGTCAGGCCTTAGGCAGTTACGTTATGGCCTGGGTGGGGCAGCGCTTGCTGCCCTGTTTTTGCAGCAACTGGAGCTTTTTTTATTTTCATTGAGCGCCTGCCCTTTGGGTATGGTCCTGGCCAAGGGCGCGGAACAACAGGAATCTGCTGCCCGTAGCGGCGCCAAGGGCATGGCAACGCTTGTCATCAGCTGGCTGTTCTTCTGGTTGCTCTTTGCCATGCTGACCCAGACCAATCCTTACCAGGAGATGCTGGAGGCACTGGATAAGGGGCTGAGCGAGACCTTGGCTTTGTATGCCAAAGAGGGCAACGGACTTTCCGCCGAAACCTTGCAACAGGTTACGCTTGTTGTAGAAGTCCTGCGCTCTAGGCTATCACAGCTCCTGCCCGCCATGTGGCTGGGCATGGCTACCATGACAGTGTGGATGAATCTGGTTTTGGCCAATTGGTTGTTGGGCCGTCTGCGCTCAGGCGCGTACCCTTGGGGGCTGTATCGAACCTGGCGCTTACCCGATCAGTTGGTGTGGCTGCCGATTGCAGCGAGCCTGCTCTTGCTGTTTCGGGGTGCGCCCCTGCAGAGTTTGGCACTGTGGGCGCTTGTCGTGACTTCTTTACTATACAGTTTTCAAGGCCTTGCCGTAAGTCTGTATTTTTTTGAGCGCTGGCGGTTCCCGCCATTTGTGCGGGTGCTGGTTGTATTTTTTCTGATTATTCAGGGATATGGTCTGATGCTCCTGGCCATACTCGGATTAGGTGATGTCTGGTTAGATTGGCGCAACCGGCCAAGCCGGTCTGCGGATACTCATAAGTGATAAGAAACAGGGCAAGGTCGGCAGCACACTGCGGCAACATTGACAAAGGGTGTTCCTGCCACTTTTGCTAGCGAGAGGATTAGCATGGAAATTATATTGAAGGAAACCATAGACACGCTGGGGCAGGAAGGCGAGATTGTTAAGGTGAAACCCGGCTATGCTAGGAATTACCTGTTCCCGACTAGAAAGGCGGTGCTGGTCAACAAGGAGTCGCTTGCCCGGCTGGAAAAGGAGAAAAAGGCTATTGCCGCGCGCTTGGCCACTCAGCAGGCCGAGGCCAAGGGGCTGGCTGCAAAACTCGAAGGCAAGACCGTGGTGATCCCGAAACGCGCTGGCGATGAGAAACGCCTTTTCGGCTCTGTGACCAGTTCCGATATTGCCGCTGCCCTGGAAGGCACGGGCATTGCCATTGACCGCAAAATTATTGTCTTGCCTGAGCCTATTAAGGCGCTGGGCGAGTATCGGGTGCAGGTCAGAACCGGCTACCAGACCACAGCGCAACTGCTGGTCCAGGTTGTGCCCGAGGAAGCTGTCAACCAGGAAGGAAACTAACCGCTTTGCCTCAAGCCGCAGCAATGCGCGCTTGAGGGATTTGCCTGTACCTGTACTTGTGTAATTCCATTTCCATAGCAAAACCCTATCTGTGCCGGCTCTGGTAAATGCTCCTCGGCGCACCTTTATGTACGCGCTCATCGCATTTGCCTTGCCTCCTTGATATCATCTTTGCTCTGGAGCTGGAATAAGCTTGTCTGCGATGCCTTTTCTCTGTATGGAAAAGGCATCTTTTTTTCTGGGTATGTTCTGGTTGTTCCAGTTTTTGTTCTGAAATTGGAATGATACCGTAAGCTTAATCGAGTTGTCCCATGATCCCCTTTGATGACCCATCTATCCAGCCAGACGGGAGTGCGCGCATACTGCCGCCCCAGAGCCTGGAAGCCGAGCAGGCGGTGCTGGGTACGATCCTGCTGCAGGCCGATGCCCTGATGCAAGTGGTGGAGATTATCAAGGCGGGTGACTTCTACCGAGATAACCACAGGGTCATTTTCACTGCTATGCTCGCCCTGTTTGACCGGCGCGAGCCCCATGATCTGATCACGGTCAGCACCCTGCTTGCCGACCAAAGTAAGCTGGAAAGTGCCGGAGGGGCCGCCTACTTGGCCTCGTTGACTGATGTTATTCCGTTTACTGGCACCTTGGTGCATCATGCCCGCCTGATCCGCCAGAAATCCGTTCTGCGCCAATTGATCCGCACCAGCAGTGAACTGGCGGCCCGCTGCTATGATGCACCCCACGATATCGACGCCCTCATTGATGATGCGGAACGCACCATCTTTGAAATCGCCCATGCCAAAAGTGGTCAAGCCTTTCAGAGTATCGGCCAGATCGTGCCTGTTGCCTTCACCCGTATCAGCGAACAGGCCGCGCGCGGTGATGCCATTACCGGCACGGCAACCGGTTATGCGGATCTGGATCGCATGACCGCAGGGCTGCAGCCTGCGGATATGATTGTGCTGGCGGCCCGGCCCTCCATGGGCAAGACTGCGTTGGCCATGAACATCGTGCAGAACGTGGCGGTGATTAAAAAGGTGCCAGTGGCGGTATTCAGTCTTGAAATGTCTGCCCAGGCCCTGGCTATGCGCATGCTCTGTTCAGTGGGAAAAATCGATTCCCAGCGGCTGCGCACCGGCAGACTGCAAGACAGCGACTGGCCGCGTCTGCAGCGGGCCACGGCGCAACTCTCTGAGGCTCCCATTTACATTGACGACACATCTGGCATGACTGCCCTGGAGATGCGGGCCAAATCCCGGCGTTTGAAGGCGGAGCATGATCTTGGCCTGATTGTAGTGGATTACCTACAACTCATGCAGGGCAGGGGCAACAGTGAAAACCGGGTGCAGGAAATATCGGAAATTTCCCGTTCGCTCAAGGCCATGGCCAAAGAGCTGGATGTGCCGGTGCTGGCTCTGTCTCAGCTCAACCGCAGTCTTGAGCACCGCGACGATCGCAGGCCGCAGCTCTCTGATTTGCGCGAATCCGGCGCGATTGAACAGGATGCAGATGTAATCCTGTTCATCTACCGGGATGAGGTGTACAATAAATCGGAAACCAACAAAAACCGGGGCATCGCTGAAATCATTATCGGCAAGCAGCGCAATGGCCCCACCGGCACGGTGCGGCTCTCCTTTCTCGGCCAGTATGCCTCCTTTGAACAGTATACCCTGCGGGATGAACAGCCCTCCCAACTGCCGCCCGAAAGCATGATGGATCCTGAGCTATGGCAGCAGGACATGCCTGATGTATAGATATAACGTTTTTTGCAAGAACCAGAAAAAACCATGAACGATCGCTACGATTTCAAGGCCATTGAACGCAAGTGGCAGCAGCGCTGGCAGGAGGAAGAACCTGATCAGGTGGCTGATGTTCCCAGCGGCAAAAAGTACTATGTCCTGGAGATGTTTCCCTATCCCTCGGGCAGGATCCACATGGGCCATGTGCGCAATTACACCATTGGCGATGTGATTGCCCGCTACAAACGGATGCGCGGCTTTGAAGTGCTGCATCCCATGGGCTGGGATGCCTTTGGTCTGCCCGCAGAAAACGCGGCCCTCAAGCACGGCACTCATCCCGCCATCTGGACCCACGACAACATCGATTATATGCGCAGCCAGCTCAAAGCCATGGGTTTGAGCTATGATTGGCAACGGGAACTGGCCACTTGCACACCGGAATACTACCGCTGGGAGCAGCAGCTTTTTCTGCGCATGCTGGCCCAGGGCCTGGCCTACCGGCGGGAGACCACGGTGAACTGGTGCGAAGACTGCCAGACCGTGCTGGCGCGGGAGCAGGTGATCGAAGGTGCCTGCTGGCGCTGTGATCAGCCGGTGCTGCCCAGAAATATGGCTGGTTGGTTTTTCAACATCACCCGTTATGCCGAAGAACTGCTCAGCGACCTGGACAGTCTCACAGGCTGGCCGGAACGGGTGAAGGCTATGCAGCGCAACTGGATTGGCAAGAGCACGGGCCTTGCCTGCGATTTTCAGGTAGAAGACGGGGAGGAGCAGATCACCATCTTCACCACCCGGCCAGATACCATCTTCGGCGTTACCTTCATGTCACTGGCAGTGGAACATCCGCTACTCAAAACCCTGAGCGCCGGGTTGCCGCAGCACGAGGCTGTGCATGCCTTCATCCAGGAAACCATTGTCGCCAAACAGCGCGCTTCGCTTGAGCAGGAAACAGAGAAACGAGGCGTTTTTACCGGCCGCTACTGCATCAATCCCTTTAATGGGGACAGGGTGCCCATCTATGCGGCCAACTTTGTCCTCATGGAATACGGCACCGGTGCAGTGATGGCAGTCCCTGCTCATGATCAGCGCGACTTTGAATTTGCCCGCGCCTATGGCCTGCCTGTGCGGGTGGTGGTGCAGCCGCAAGGCGAGGTACTCCAAGGCGAGAACATGGAGGAAGCCAGCACTGCTGCCGGCCTTTTGGTGAACTCCGGGGATTTTACCGGCATGGAATCAGAGGCGGCCCAGCAACTGATCATCAACCATGCCCAACAGCAGGGTTTTGGCCGACCGCATATCACCTATAAACTGCGCGACTGGGGGGTGTCCCGCCAGCGCTACTGGGGTGCACCCATTCCTGTGGTGCACTGCCCGCATTGCGGCATTGTGCCGGTGCCCGAGGAGGAGTTGCCCGTGCTCCTGCCAGGAACCGGAGCGGTGCCCGGCAACGGCTCCGGCGATCATCGGCCTCTGCACCAGCAGGAGGCATTTCAGGGTACAACCTGCCCGGCTTGCGGCAAACCCGCGCGTCGGGAAAGCGATACCTTTGATACCTTTGTCGAATCTTCCTGGTATTTTATCCGCTATGTTAGCCCTGCCTGCACCACTGGCATGGTGGACAAAAACGCAGCCGCAGCCTGGCTGCCGGTGGATCAGTATATCGGTGGGGTGGAGCATGCCATCCTCCATCTGCTCTATTCGCGCTTTTTCACCAAGATGTTGCGCGATCTGGGCTACATCGGCGTCGACGAACCCTTCACCAACCTGCTCACCCAGGGCATGGTATTGAAGGATGGTTTCAAGATGTCGAAATCAAAGGGTAATGTGGAGGATCCCAGCACCCTTATTGAGCAGTACGGGGCCGATACGGTGCGGCTCTTCTCCCTGTTCGCTGCCCCGCCCGAGCGCGATCTTGACTGGAACCCCCAGGGAGTTGAGGGCGCATCCCGTTTCCTTACCAGGGTGTATCGTCTGGTGGCCGTGAACTTGGCCTGCTTTGCCGGCAATGCCGAAATTCACCCTGAGCAACTGGATGCTGCCTCCCGGCAGGTGTACCGCAAAACCCACCAGACCATCCGCCGGGTAACAGAAAGCATTGAGAGCAACTTCCACTTCAATACCGCTATTGCCGGGGTAATGGAATTGGTCAATGAGATTGGTTCGCCGGAGGAGGCAGGCAGACTTGATGCCACAGTGCTGCGCCAGGGGCTTGAGGCCATACTGCTGCTCCTGTTTCCGATGGCGCCTCATTTTTGTGAGGAACTGTGGCAGGCCAGCGG
>CAZEIT010000030.1:10723-12128 GCA_964512515.1 uncultured Desulfobulbus sp. | reverse complement strand
GATTATGCTCAGCTAACAAATACCTTCTTCTTCACTTGCTGCTGTCAGTTTTTCCTGCCGCGCAGCCAGTAATTCCTGCACCTTGCGGCCGCAGCGCTTCCCCTTGCAGAGCCCCTGGCCAATGCCGGTCTGGCGGGAAATTTCCTCAAAACTATTTGCACCCGTCTCAATCGCCTCAAGAATGCGGATCAGTTTGATACCACGGCAGATACAGCCTGGTCGTAGTTTTGCCCGCAGGCGCTCGTCTGCATCCATCCTATTCGTTTGGCTGCAATTGATCCTTGATGGCCAGGGCCAGTTCCATGCCTATGCCCGGCACTGCCGCCAACTCCTCAAGTGCCGCCCCTCGGATGCGGCGCACACTGCCGAAACTCTTCAGCAGTTGTTTTTTTCTCTGCGGGCCTATACCCGGAACCTGGTCCAACACCGAGTTAAACTGCGCCTTGCCGCGCAAACGACGATGAAAGGTGATGCCAAAACGGTGAGCCTCATCACGGATGCGCATCAGATACAGCAAAACCGGAGCATGGCTGGGCAAGAGAATGGCGTCCTTGCGGCCAGGCCGGAACAGTTTTTCGCCTTCCTCAGCCTTTTCCTTGGCAATGGCTATCAGGTCAATCTCCTGCAAGAGACCGAAACGACCAAACACCTCAACTGCCACCTGGAGCTGCCCCTTGCCGCCATCCAAGAGCAGCATATCCGGCAGACTCTGCTCGGCCACACCCTTTTCCAACCTGCGTTCCAGCACCTCTCGCATCATGGCGTAGTCGTCGGGCGTGACCTTGCTGCGGATGCGGTAGTGACGGAAACGACGCGGTTCCTTTTCTCCGTGCACAAAAGAGACCAAAGAACCAACCGCCTGCTTGCCCTGTAAATTCGAGATATCCAGGCATTCGATTACTTCAGGCTCCCTGGCCAGCTTTAACTTCTGTCGCAGGCTGTGGGCCAGGGTTTGCCAGGCAGCCTCTTTTCTGGCCTCTTCGGAAAAGAGCTGGGCTGCGTTGGCGGTCGCCATCTGCATGAGCTGCATGCGCCTGCCCCGCTGCGGTCGCAGCAAGGTCACCGGGCCTTCGCGCAGTTCGGCCAGGCGCTCGGCAATCAGGCCCTCATCTTCAAGGCTGCAGGGTAAAAGCAGCTCGCGTGGCGGCTGCCGCTGCACCGAATAGTACTGCAAAAGCATCTGGGAGAGCACCGCGCTGTCTTCGCCAATAGGGTCGGCCAAAAAAAACTGTTGCGCGCCGGTGATCATGCCGCCGCGCACAAAGAGGATGGCAATACCCACCGAGGCATCTTGCCGGTGCAGACCAAAAACATCCTGATCCAGGCTGTGCCCGGCAGCTACCATCTGGCGCTCGGTGGTGCTGTCCAGGGCATGGAGCTGATCACGGTAATGGGCCGCCTGCTC
>CAZEIT010000030.1:0-10713 GCA_964512515.1 uncultured Desulfobulbus sp. | reverse complement strand
TTTGGGTACGCATGTCGTCGTCGGAAAGGGCCTGCATGCGCTCTTCCAGGGCTTGGCGCACCCGGTCTGTTTTGCCCTCCAGTATGGCCAGCACCGCCTCCACCATGCGGCCATATTCCTCCTGGCTTACCTTGCCGGCACAGGGCGCAAGGCAGCGGCCCATCTGATAATTCAGGCAGGGTCGCTCGCGCTGGCGCATGGTGCGGCAGTGGCGCAACGGAAATTGGGCATACAGAAGCTGCAGGGTGGCGCGCATGGCGCCGGGCGCGGCATAGGGGCCGAAATAACGGTTAGCGTCGCGCAGACGCTTACGGGTAACGCTTACCCTGGGCCAGGCATCCTGGGTGCTGACTTTGATGAGGGGATAGTTTTTATCATCCCGCAGAATGACATTGTAGCGGGGCCGGTGACGCTTGATCAGCGAAGCCTCAAGGATGAGCGCCTCCTTTTCCGTGGTGGTGAGGATGGTCTCCACCCTGCGCACGTGCGAGAGCATGACCGCGGTTTTGGAATGCACCGGACCACTGTAGTGCGCATACTGGGCCAGGCGTTTGCGCAGATCCCGCGCCTTGCCCACATAGAGTACCTCACGGCGGCCCAGCATCTGATAGACGCCGGGGCCATGGCTCACCGTGGCAAGGAAGGAGGTGGAAAGCGGGCTTTCCTGGCCCTTGTGCCCTGCCTCCTCATCCCTGCCAGCCTGCGCTGTTTCTTCCTGGGCTTGCGGCATCAGGGCTTGATATAGGCGTAGCCGTCCTGTTGCAGCACGATCAGCTCAACCACACCGGCAGGAACGATGCGGCAGCCAGGAATCAGATCTTCCGCACTCACCCCAAACTTTGCCAGGGCATTGCGGCAGGCCTTGAACACCACCCGCTGCTCCTGCAGGCTGCGGATATCATCCAGATGGCTGCAGCCCTCCTGCCGCAGCATTTGCACTGCAGGGCCATTAAAAAGCATGACCACATCAGAGTGCTCTTCTGGAATGGCCTTGAGCAGATTGGCGGCATTACTGAGGCTTAAGCCGAAGACCTTGTCGTCATTGGCGTCTACGTGGAACACGGCACGATAAATCATTTTGTACTCCGTAGGGATTAGGAAGAATGGAAGGCGGCATTGAAAAGCCGCTGGGTATACGCTTGTTGCGGATGAGCAAAGACCTGATCCGCTGCCCCCTGCTCCACGATAGCGCCTTTCTGCATAACGGCCACTGTATCGGCAAGCGAGCGCACCACCCGCAGATCGTGGGTGATGAAAATATAGGTGAGCTGGTAGCGCGTTTGCAAACGCCTGAGCAGTTCCAGCACCTGTTTTTGAATAGTGGTGTCGAGCGCGCTGGTGGGCTCATCTAAAATTAAAAGCTTGGGCCGCAAAATAATGGCCCGGGCAATGGCAATGCGCTGGCGTTGACCGCCTGAAAATTCATGCGGGTAGCGATGGGCAATGGCCGGATCGAGCTCGACATCGCGCAGGGCCTCATGCACCAGGGCCAAGCGCTCTTCGCGGTTAGCTCCCAAACGGTGCACCTGCAGACCCTCGCCGATAATCTGGGCCACACTCAAACGCGGCGAGAGCGCGGAGAAGGGATCTTGGAGCACCACTTGCAAGTCCCGCCGGAGTGGCCGGAATTCGCTGGTGCTCAGGCGGGCCAGATCATGGTTTTGCCCAGCGCCATGGTAGAGCACCTCGCCCTCGCAGGAGATCAAACCCAAAATGCTCATGGCCAAGGTGGATTTGCCTGAGCCGGATTCACCCACCAGGCCAAGGGTAGTGCCCTGGTTCAGGCGCAGATTCACCTTGTTCACCGCAGTAAACAGCACTGGCTTGCGCTGCAGGCCCTGCCATGTTCGGCCCACGGTGAAATGGCAGCTCAGCTCTTTCAACTCCAGAAGCAGCGGCCCGCCCGCTCGGGACTGCTGCACACCCTGGGGCACTGCAGCCAGAAGATGGCGAGTATAGTCTTCCTGGGGCCGGGTGAAGATTTCTGCAACCGCCCCCTCTTCCACCACCCGGCCTCGGTACATGATCGACACCCGATGCGCGATCTTCTGCACCATGGGCAGGTCATGGGTGATGAGCAGAACCGCCATGCCGAATTCCTCTTGCAGGTCGCGGATCAACTCAAGAATCTGGTCCTGAATGGTGACATCGAGCGCAGTGGTGGGTTCATCGGCAATGAGCAGTTCGGGCTCGCAGGCCAAGGCCATGGCAATGAGTACGCGTTGGCGCTGACCACCGGAAAGCTGATGAGGGAAGCTGTCCAGGCGGCGAGCAGCATCGTCGATGCCGGTGCGCTCCAAAAGCGCGATGGCGCGTTCGCGAGCTTGGAGTTTACTCATGTTGCGGTGCAAGCGCAGGGGCTCCATCAACTGTCTTCCCACTGGATAGACCGGGTTGAGCGAGGTCATGGGCTCCTGGAAAATCATGGCAATGCGGTTGCCGCGAATGGCCCGCATCTGCGCCCGGTTTAAGTTCCCCAGTTCCTGACCGGCAAAAACTATGGAGCCGCTGCTGCGTACGCGAGCGATTTCTTCGATCAGCCGGAGAATGGAGAGCGCGGTCACCGACTTGCCGGAGCCGGATTCGCCTACCAGGGCATGAGTTTTGCCGGGAAATACCTCAAGCTGCACCTGGTCAAGCGCCAAGGTAGCGTCTTCGTTTTCGCCGACAAAGGTCAGGGAAAAATCGCGCAGCGCCAGAAGCGGTTCCTGGCGAGACTGATATGGAGTTGCTTGATTAAACATGGCGCTCAATCTAACCCAGCGTTTTCTGTGCGGCAACAGGAAGATATTTTTAGCCGTGACAAGCCTGAAAATCGCAACACTGAAGCGCTTGCTGGCTCTTCACTCCAATTCCATATTAAAACCCTATCTGTGTTGGTTTTGGAGAATGTTTGCAATACGTGTAGCCGAGGTATGCCTGCATCACATTTTTCCCGCCGTCCTGGTACACTTCTTCTCTTATCTGAAACTGGAATCATACTCCAGGCTGGAACAAGTTCTTGAAATGGGCCAACAGCTCTGGTTTATTGCGGCTATCTGCAAAACATGCGCAGCAGGCACTGTTTTGCAGATTTGCCGGCGCCTCTGCACTGCTGATTCTCCGGACTCTCGCGGAAACAACCGTGTTTTTTGCCCACACAGAGCCCAAAAACCTCATAGAGCACTCCTGCCTTCCATGATTCCAGTAAAACCCATGCACAGCTCTTTAACTCCTGCCGTTCTGCGCGATTTAACTTTGTTCGTGCTGACCATGGCGGCCCTGCTGTGGCTGATGCTGCGAGGAGCTGAGCAGATGGGCTACAACTGGCACTGGCAGCGCATTCCGGGCTATCTCTTTACCCTTGAAAACGGTACGTTCACCGCTGGCCCGCTCCTGCAGGGCCTGGGCATCACCCTGGTGATCACTTCGATCAGCATGGTCTGCGCCGGCTTGATTGGGCTGGCAACCGCGCTCCTGCGCCTGTCATCCTCGCCGGTCGGGCGTGGCCTGAGCCGGGTGTATCTGGAATTGATCCGCAACACGCCGCTTCTGGTGCAGATCTTTTGCCTGTACTTTATTCTGGCCCCAATTCTCGGCCTTGGCCGCATGACTACTGCGGTACTCGCCTTGAGCCTTTTTGAAGGTGCCTATGCCTCCGAAATTTTCCGGGCCGGCATTCAATCCATTCACCGGGGCCAGTGGGAGGCCTGCCACAGCCTGGGCCTGAGCCGCTGGCATGGATACCGCTATGTAATCCTGCCCCAGGCCATTGCCAGGATTATGCCGCCCCTGACCAGTCAGGCCATTTCCCTGGTCAAGGATTCGGCCCTGGTGAGCACCATTGCCGTATACGAACTGACCATGCAGGGCCGGACCATCATTGCCGAAACCTATCTGAGCTTTGAAATATGGTTGGTGGTGGCTGCAATCTACCTGTTCCTCACCCTCACCCTCTCGGCCGTGGCGAGCCTGCTCAGGCAGCGTTTCAGCAGGGTGAGCTGAAATGAGTCTGCCGAAAACAGGCGCTCTGTCGCGGCCCGAGGAGGCAGTGGTGCAGGTGCGCGAAATCTACAAGACCTTTGCAGGCGGGGTGCTTGCCCTGGATCACATTTCGCTTGATGTGTACAAAGGCGAGGTGCTGGTTATTATCGGACCTTCCGGTTCAGGCAAGTCTACCCTTTTGCGCTGCCTGAACGGACTTGAAGCCATTGATTCGGGCAGCATCGTCATCAATGGCATTCCGCTCGACAAAAACGAGGCCAACCGCCTGGCCATCCGCCGGGAAGTGGGTATGGTATTCCAGTCCTTCAATCTTTTTCCGCACCTGAGCGTACAGGAAAATATCAACCTAGCCCAGCAACTGGTGCAGAAAAAAAGCCCAGCCGAGGCAACGGCCAACACCCATGCCCTGCTGGCCAAGGTCGGTATTCCCGACAAGGCCGGCCGCCTGCCGGATGAACTTTCCGGCGGCCAGCAGCAGCGGGTGGCTATTGCCCGTGCACTGGCACTCAGGCCGAAGATCATGCTCTTTGATGAAGCCACCAGCGCTCTTGATCCGGAAATGATCGGCGAGGTGCTGGATGTGATGCGCACCTTGGCTGCTGAAGGCATGACCATGCTGGTGGTCACCCACGAGATGGGCTTTGCCCGCGAGGTCAGCGATCGGGTGCTCTTCATGGACGAGGGCCGCCTGGTGGAGGAGGCGGAATCAGATCGTTTTTTTTCGCAGCCGCGCGAGGCGCGAACCAGGGAATTTCTCAGTCAGATTTTGTAAAAAGGTAATAGCGCTGCCCGACAGTGTATCCCTAGAAAAAGCACAGTCATCGTGGCGGAGCACACCAGATTCAAATCCCAACTGCAAGGAGGAACAAACATGAGAAAAGTACTATTTGCCTGCATAACCCTGTGCGCTGGTCTTATCCTGAGCCTGGGCGCGCTTGCCCAGGCCGGTGAGTTGCAAAAGCAACTGACAGGGGAAAGCGCCATTGAACAGATCAGTAAACGAGGCGTGCTCCGGGTGGGGCTGGATGTCTTTGTGCCCTGGGCCATGAAGGATAAAAAAGGCGAACTGATCGGCTTTGAAGTGGATGTGGCCAAAAAACTGGCCGAAGACGCGGGCCTTAAGCTGGAACTGGTGCCGACCGAGTGGTCGGGCATCATCCCTGCCCTGCTCACCGGTAAGTTTGATGTAATTATCGGCGGCATGACGGTAACCGCCGAGCGCAACCTGAAGATCAACTTCACCAACCCCTACTACTATACCGGTCAGGGCTTGCTCGCCAACAAGAAGCTGGCTGACGGCATGGCCCTGGCGGACTTCAACAAGCCGGAGGTGACCCTGGCAGCGCGCATGGGCTCCACCGCCGCGATCACCGCGAAAAAGGTCTTCCCCAAGGCGACCCTGCGTATCTTTGATACCGAACCCGCGGCCGTACAGGAGGTGCGCAACGGCCGGGTGCACGCCATGGTGGCTGGCCAGCCCTTGCCCGTGCAACAGGCCCTGGCTTCACCCGAAGTACTGATCGCCTATCCGGATCAGCTCATGCAGGAGCCCATTGCCATGGGCCTGCGCAAGGGCGATGTTGACACCCTCAACTTCCTCAACAACTGGATTGAGCAGGTACAGGCCAGCGGCTGGATCAAGGAGCGCTACGAGTACTGGTTTGAGGGGGTGGAATGGCAGGCTCTTGTGCAGTAATTCCAACTCTCCATCAAAGAACTATCTGTGTCGGCTCTGATCTGGAACTGGAATAAGACCAGCCAGAGCTGCCCACAAGAACGCCGGCACCTACCTCCTGCATGCACTTGAAACGCCCAGCCTTCAGCTGGTTTGATGGCCTGCTGCTCCTGCTTCTGGCCGGAGTAGCAGCCTTCCTCGGTTACCGCGCCGCAGTTGAGCTGAACTACCACTGGAACTGGGGAGCCATGCCCCAGTTCCTGTTTCGTTATGACCAGGAATCCGGCCGCTGGACCACCAATTACCTCATAGATGGACTTTTGACCACGGTGCGGCTCAGCCTCTGGGCCAGCCTGCTCGCCCTGGTTGCCGGTTTTGCCGTGGCCCTGGCCCGAGTCAGCCAAAGCCTCTACCTGCGCCTGCTGGCTCGCAGCTTTATTGAGCTGATGCGTAACCTGCCGCCCCTGGTCATCATTTTTCTGTTCTATTTTTTTTTGGCGGATCAGCTTGTCCCCCTGGCCAGTATGGGCCGCATCGACGCGGAAAGCCATCCCCTGCTCACCAGGATATGCACCCTGCTCTTTGCCCCGCCAGCAAATCTTAGCCCCTTTCTTTCCGCCCTGGTCACCCTGGCCGTGTTTGAAACCGCCTATATGGCTGAGATTGTGCGCTCTGGCATCGAATCTGTTCACAAGGGCCAATGGGAGGCCTGCCATGCCCTGGGCCTGTCCCGCTGGCAATGTCTGCGCCATATCATCCTGCCCCAGTCACTGCGCAGGGTCTTGCCGCCCCTGGCCGGGCAACTGGTTTCGCTGATCAAGGATTCCTCCATAGTTTCGGTCATTTCCATCCAGGATCTGACCTACCAGGGCAGCCAGCTTATGGCCTCGACCTACCTTACCTTCGAGGTCTGGCTGACCGTGGCCGCCATGTACCTTGTCCTCACCTTTCCCTGTTCCTACCTGGTGGAACGGCTGAACCGCCGCCTCAACCGACAAGATTGGTCTCTGGCATAAAAGAGCCGTTCTTGCATCCTGGCAGCAGACGCTGTATTTTGCTGGTGAACAACCTTCTTCCACAAGGCTGCAGTTCCGCCCTTCCCGGAGTTCTCCATGTTTGCTGCCCTTTACTTCAAGCGCACAATCATCGTGTTCATGCTGATCACAGCCCTGTGCTGGCCCTGCCAAAGCCTGGCCCTGACCATTGGCGAGGAACGGCTCATTGGCCAGAAAATCCTCTATTCCGTACGCCGAGACCTGCATATTCTCGATGATCCGGATATCAGCCAGTATATCAACCGGCTGGGTTCGCAGGTGTTGAAGGTGGTGGGGCCACAGTATTTTGATTACCGTTTCCATGTGGTTCAGAGTGAGCAGTTCAATGCCTTTGCCGCTCCGGCTGGCATGGTGTTCTTCTACAGCGGCCTGATCGAGGCCATGCACAAGGAAGATGAACTGGTGAGCGTGCTTGCCCATGAAATAGGCCATGTGGCCAGCCGTCACCTGGCCCAGCGGCTGGATAAAGGCACGAAGGTGAGTATGGCCTCCCTGCTCCTTGGTCTGGCCGGCCTGGCTCTGGGCGTACCCGGTCTTTCCCAGGGACTGCTCACTGGCTCCCTTGCCGCCGGGCAGGCCATCAACCTGCGCTACAGCCGGGAAGACGAAGAACAGGCAGACCGACTTTCTTTTGGCTGGATGCAGGACATGCAGCGCGATCCTGAAGCAATGAAGGACATGCTGCGCACCATGCGCCGCATCACCCGCTACCGCATGGGTGATGTGCCTCAGTATCTGCTCACCCACCCCAACCCCGAGGCCAGGTTGAGCTATGTGGAGTCGCTCCTGGAGATACAGGGGCAACAGGCACCCGGCTCGGCCCTGAAAAAGACGGATAACTTCGCCTTTCTTCGCTTCCGCTACCGGGTGCTGACCCAGACCACGGATCTGGATCGGCTGCGCCAGTACTGCACCATTACCCTGGCCCAGGATAAAAACGCAGATTCCCAGCGCATGGCCCGCTTTGGTCTGGCTCTGATCGAAGCAGAAAACCGCCGTTTTGACCAGGCTCTGGAGCAGTTGGCCATTGTCCAGGAGCAATATCCAGATAGGGATATCCTCAAGGTGGATCAGGCGGTGATTCTGCAGAAGGCGGGCCGTCTGACCGAGGCCAGGGCACTCCTTGAAGCGCAGGTGCGTCGTGACCCCACGGATATCTACGGTCTCTTCCAACTGGCCAGAGTGGAGGCGGCCACCGGCAACAGCGCCCGGGCCGAGACCCTGCTGCTGCAGGTGGCCCAGGCCATGCCCGAGTACCCCCAGGTCTACTTTGAACTGGGCCAGATAGAGACTAACCGGGGCGCAGTCGGTATAGGCATCTTTTACCTGGGCAAATACTATCTCTATCAGGGGCGAGAAGAGTTGGCGGTGCAGAACTTGAAACGAGCCAGAAGAGATACCGGCGTACCGGAAAAAATGCGGGAGGAAGCCAAACAAATCCTTGCCGAGTTGGAACACATCAACAAGGAAACCTGATCATGCTCAGACGATTTTCCGTTTCTCTGGAAGAAGAACTGCTGGAACAGTTTGACAGCTATATCCGCGAACGCGGCTATGTCAACCGTTCAGAAGCGGTACGTGACCTTATCCGCAAAGAATTCATCAGCGAGGAATGGGAACAGGACGGCGATGTGGCCGGGGTAGTCACCCTGGTCTACAACCACCATCAGCCGCAGCTACAGGAGAAAATCACGGAGATTCAGCACGACTACTATACCCTGATCACCTCCACCACCCATGTGCACATGGATCATCACAACTGCCTGGAGGTAATCATCGTCAAGGGCAAGGCATCGCGCATCAGAGAAATGGCGGAAAAGGTAATCGCCATGCGCGGGGTGAAAAACGGCAACCTCACCATGACCAGCACCGGCCACCACCTGCATTGACGCTGGCTGTGGGTAGCGCCCATTACCGCTTGCCTTTGTTTTTGCGCCAGCGGGGATGGTTGATACTGAATTTCTGAATTTTATAGTTCATCACCCTGGGGCTGACCCCAAGCTTTTGCGCGGCCTTCTTTTGCACCCAGTTGCACTCCCTAAGGGCACGCAGCACCAGCGCCCGCTCGCTATCCTCTAGCTCAGGAATCTTGTCGGCCCGGGCCGGATCAGCCGGTACCAGTTCGCCAGGGCTTTGCAGGGAAAAGGGGGTAATGTAGTTGCCCTCTTCCAGGATGACCGCGCGTTCGATCACATTGGCCAGTTGCAGAATGTTGCCGGGCCAATGATACGAGGTCAAGAGGCGCATGGCCTCATCGGTAAACCCGCTGATAGGCTTGCACACATTGGCGACTATTCTTGCCAGCAAATTTCTGGCCAGGGGGGCTATGCAGTTGGGCCGGTCCTTCAAAGGCGGCAGTTGCACCGGCAGGACATTGAGCCGGTAGAACAGATCTTCGCGGAACTGGCCATCATTGATTCTGGCAGCCAGGTTTCTGTTGGTGGCGGCAATGATGCGAACATCGCTGTAGATGGTGCGGTTGCCGCCCAGGCGCTCAAAGGATTTCTCTTCCAGAAAGCGTAGCAGTTTGGCTTGGAGGGCAGGTGTAATCTCACCAATTTCATCGAGAAAAACCGTGCCCCCATCCGCCTGTTCCAAACGGCCGATACGCTGTTTATCAGCCCCTAAAAAGGCGCCTGCTTCGTGGCCAAAGAGCTCGCTTTCAAGCAGCTCTTCAGGCATGTTGGTGCAGTTGACCTTAATAAAAGGTTTGTGGCGGCGAGGCGAATTAAAGTGGATGGCACCAGCAAGAAAGCTTTTACCTGTGCCGGTTTTTCCGGTAAAGAGCATGGTTGAATCAAAGGCGGCAAACTTGCGCAGATTCTCGATAAGCTGGCGGTAAGATGGGGTTTCCGCAACAATATCATCAAACTTATAAACTACATCCTGGGTGCTGCGCAGGTAGGCCAGCTCATTGATCTGGCTTTTGTCGGCCACGGCCTTTTCCACGGAACAGCGGATGCGTTCGGGCAGGCAGGGATCGGTAATGAAGTCATAGGCCCCCTCACGCATGGCCTCGACAATCAGGTCTACCTGGTCGGTGCTGCTGGTGATAATGACAGGCGTAAAGGGCATATTTTTGCGGATTGACCTGAGCATGCTAAAGGTCGATCCGTTTTCCGGCTGCAGTTCTAAGATAATAACATCATAGTTTTCTCTGTCCAACTTTAAGCGGAAGGAGCCTGGGTCCGTTTCATAGGTAATTCTGGAAGAATCAGCCAGGGCTGCTTCTATATCGTGCTTATTACCAGGCTGCCAATTGTAGGCAAGGACATGGAACCGCTGATTTTTCATTGGCTAAGTCCAAAAGAATTGATAGATTTTAGATAGATTTTATACAGTTATGGCAATCCACCAATGTGGAATTTGCGATACGTTGTGGTATATACAGGAAATGAAATATAATCCAATGTAAATTTTTTGTAATTTTTTTTACTTTTTTTTACTTTATAATCGCTTAGCTTGGCAAGTCCGTTCTTACCCATCGACAATATGCTCATGCGCCGCGCCCTGGCCATGGCGCACAAAGCTGCGGCTGTAGGCGAGGTGCCAGTGGGGGCAGTGCTGGTGGACAGCGAAAACCGCATCCTGGCCGAGGCCGGCAACAACTGCATCCAGGCTCATGACCCTTCCGGTCATGCGGAGATGGCGGTTATCCGTGCAGCTGCGGCCAAGGCCGGCAATTATCGGCTGCCCGGTTGCAGGCTCTATGTCACCCTGGAACCCTGCATTATGTGCGCGGGTGCCTGCATCCAGGCGCGCATCACCGGTATTATCTATGGCGCGCCGGATCCCAAAGCCGGAGCACTGCATTCATGCTACCGCATCGGCACTGACGGCCTGCTCAATCATACCCTTACGGTGCAGGGTGGTTTACTTGCTGAAGACTGCTCAGCTGTACTGATCAATTTTTTCAAAGAACGCAGGAAAAGGCAATCGCAGGAAAAGACTGTATTATGGAAAAAATCGGCATAGTTTCCTGCACTATGTATTTGTTCT
>CAZEIT010000029.1:0-12474 GCA_964512515.1 uncultured Desulfobulbus sp. | reverse complement strand
AGCAGGTTGGCTACGTCGTTAACCGTGACATAGTTGGTGATGCAGTGCACCAGGGGCTGGACTTTGCGCAGTCGCGCAAGCCAGGGTTGCAGTTTGCCCGCCAGGGCGCTGGAATCATCATGCACCAGGATCACCTCACTTCTTGTCTTTCTTCTTCTTTTTGCCCTTCTTATCCTTCTTTTTCTTTTTTTTCTTCTTTTCATCCCGCAGGGGGCAGTCGCTGCACTTCTTGCCCGTTTTCTTGTATTTTTCGCAGCACTTGTCTTTTGTTCCCATGACTGGCCTCCCAGGGGTGATTGCGGGGGGGATGCTCTTTCCCCGCTAATTTATAAAACATAAAAAAATGCGACTATCCGCGCCCATGTCAAGCAGCATGCGTCACTCAGTCGCTTTGCAGCTTACTTTTCCAGTTCCAGATCAAAGAAGATCTCAAGGAGGCGAGGAAAATACGACGCAGGCGTACATTTGGGTACTCCGAGGAGTATTTTCCAAAGCCGACACAGAGAGGGCTTTGATTTGGAGCTGGAACTACAAAGGCAGGATGTGCACCTCCTCGTTCAGGGGATAGTTGCCCTCGATGAGCAGGCCATGGCGGCCGTCAATGGAAATGGGGTCGCCAAACTGGATGCGGCTCTCTCCGATCTGGGCATAGCCTTCGGCCTCGTACACCTGCATATCCCGGCAGCCAACCACACAGGTCTTTTCCAGGCGGGTGGCCACCACCGAGGCGTGCGAGGTCTGGCCGCCGCGCGAGGTGACCAGGCCATCGGTCATGGAGATTTCTCGGATATCTTCGGGCACCGTATCTTGCCGGATGAGGATGAGATGCTCCTGGGGCATGCGCCGGCGCAACTCGCGGATGTGCTCCTCGCTGAACACCGCCTTGCCCGACATGGCCGAGCCGGAAACGCCGATGCCCTTGGCAAGGATGTGCTTGTGGGCATGATCTGAATCCAGAAAGACCATGAGGTGCTCTTTCTTCTTAATGGTAATCATGTCTCTGGTCTGGAGCAGGTAGAGCTGATCCGCACTCGGGCCCTCAAAGGTGAACTCGATCTCCTGGGCGTTCCAGCCCTTGTCATAGACCAGCTCCCGGCTGATCTGCAGGAGACGCTGGTAAATTTCCGGAAAGCGTCGCTCCAAGCTCATTTCCTCGTCACGGCCATCGATATCCGCCTGCTCAACCGAAATGGGATGGCTGGTAACCAGGCCGGAAACAATATCCTCGCCCTGATCACCGGTGGCATAGTCGCCCCACAGGGCCACCCGCCGTACCTTGCGGTAGGGGTGGGCGGTAAAGAGCACGCCGCTGCCCGCATTGGCATTGAGGTTACCGTAGACCATGGTCTGCACGATCACCGCAGTACCCCAGTCGTCGGAAACCCGCATCAAATGGCGATAATCCTGCGCCTTGTGGGTGTGCCAGGAGCGCAGCACCAGCTCGACCGAGCCAATGAGCTGCAGCCAGGGGTCATCCGGCATGGCAAAGCCGCGGGTGCGCACCAGTTGCTGGTACTTTATGGCCAGCTCGTGCATGGCATCGGCACTGAACTCCCGCTTGTAGCGCACATTATACTGGCCCTTGTGGCTGTCCATCAGGGCCTGGAAATCCTCACGGCCCATGCCGTTGCACATGCCCCAGGACTGGAGAAAGCGGCGGAAGTTATCCCAGGCAAAATATTTGTGCCCTGGGTTCTGGGCCACGTACTCTTCCACCAGTTCCTCGTTTGCCCCCACATTATGGATGGTGGACATGATGCCGGGCATGGAAATGGCGGAACCAGAACGCACCGAAAGGAGCAAGGGCCGTTCGGCCGAACCAAAGACCAGCCCAGTCTGGCTTTCGATAGCAGTGATGGCGCTGCGCACCCTGCGCATGAACTCCTCGCGGGCGCGGTCAAAGTGCTGCAGGGCCTTGTGGCAGCGGAAGACCTCGGTGGTGATCACAAAGGCAGGTGGTACCGGTTTGTTTTCAGCCGCCAGCACCATCAGGTTGAAGCCCTTGTTGCCCAGATGGATAAGGTTGTTGGTGACCGGGTTCTGGTGGTCGAGCGGGCTGATGGCCATGTCTGGGTTATAGGTCATGAGCAGGTCAAGCGTGCTGCGATCCAGCATGTCCTGCTGCGCCTCCAGGGTGCGGATGACCTTACCGATGAAGTTGTCCAGATGCTGCAGACCAAAGGTGGCGGCTATGAGGTCGCGGAAAAAGATCTCCGAGATGCGCAGCACGTTTTCCGGCATGTTTTTCGCATCCCAACTACTGTGGTACTTGGCAAGCAGGTTGTCGTAGCCGATCTGCGGCACAATGATGGAGAGGTTGTTCTGGTGGATATTGGTGTAGTAGGCGTAGATGATGTCCTTCACTCCCTCAGACAAACCGCGCATGATATCCAGGTGCTGGGTATAGGAGAAGCGCTTGATGCTGGTGGAGGAGTCCAGCATGCTGATATAGGTGTCCAGACGGCGGCTGGAGATGCCGTCAATCTGCAAGGCGCGCGAAAACAGGCGCAGGCAGCGCAAAATACTGTGGAAAGTGGCCAGGGTGATGAAGGACAGACTGACCGTGTCAAAAAGCCGCTCAAGATAGACATTGGCCAGGGTTTCCAAGCGGAAGGTCAGGCCCAGGGCATCAAATTTGCGCTCGCTGTAGCGGCCATAGACCGAGGGAATATCCACGGCGATGTGACGCTTGTGGTAAATCTGTTCGGTGGGTTCGAATTTTTGCGGGCTTAGGATCACCTGCTTCAAGTTTTCCAGTTGATCGAGCAGGGCCTCCAGGCAGATGAAGGGGTCGGTTTCGTTTTCCAGCACCGTAAGGAGTTCTTCCAGCTCTGGAAAGCCGCTTTGGATGGCGTGCCGCAACTGGGTCTGAATCTCTGGCAAAGACAGGTTATACTTCACATGCAAGAGCTTGTACATGCGGTGCAGGCGGGCAAAGCGCAGGCGCTCCACCTCGGAAATATCCTGCTGCAGGGCGAGGTAGCGGTCGCGCTCGTCATCGGCCCAGGCCAGTATCTGGCTCAGACTGCTGAAGCGCCGCTCTTTTTTAATGCGCTGGCAAAGGGCGTGTTGCTCCGCTACATAGGGCCCCTGGGGATCAATCTGGGAGAGTACCTCCTCGGGCAGGTAAGACGCCAGATGTTCGGGGTTGAGGTCGACCCAGAAGGTGAAGATGGCCTCGATGAAGCCGACAATCAGGTTGCTGGATTCCACGTGCGCCTGTTTGCGCAGAAAGTGGATGAGCAGATCCTTACGGCGGTGCGCCTCGTCCAGCTCGGTGGAGACATCGCGCAGCTCGCCTTCCGCGCCGATTTCATTGAAAAAGACCGGCATCAATTTGGTGAACTGCTTGGCTAGGTTGTAGATGGGGCTGATCGGGTGATTGAGCAGGGTGGTGATGTCGCGCTGGAAGAGATCAGTATCCCGCACACAGGTACCAGAGAGGCGCAGGTTGATGATGAGCGCGGAAAAAAGGGTGGAGCACCACTTCGGCTCCTGTTGAATCAGGCTGAGCCAGACCCGGATATTGGTGAGGTGGGCCGGGTTGGCAATGGGTTGCCAGTCTTCATCCACCCCGCGCACATTGGCGTACTGGAAACCGAAGCGGACGGTTTCCCAGAGAAAGGCCTCGACCAGACGCGAGTTGTTGCGCTGGAACACCTCGTTGCCAATGGTTTGTATGCACTGCAGCGAGGTGTGCGGGTAGCGGCGCACATTGGCCTTGAGCAGCTGGAAAGTGGTAACAAAAAAGCGCTCGATCTGCTCAAAACTCTGGCGGCGGATGAGCTGCACCAGGGAGCGGTTGATCTCCCGCAGGGTTTCTTCGTGGATAAGGGAGAGCCCCCTGGTTTCCATAATGCGGAAGAGGAACAAGAGACGCCAGTTGTCGAGGAACTCGACATCCTTTTCACTGGCCAGGCCTTGGGTCATCTTGGCGGGGATATCCCGGTAGATGCGGACAAAATCCATGTGGCCCGGCAGCTCGAGCATTTCTTCCAGAGCATAGCGAGGCTCGTTTAGGGCAGCTAGTTCTTTCAGGGCCTCCACATGCCGGTGGATCTGGTCATGGGAAATAGCGGACAGCAAGGGCCGTCCCGGCCAGGTGGCGCAGTAGTCGCCGCAGCTCTTGCTGAACCAGGGACCAGGATCGTCTTCCGAGAGCCAGTACTCATAGTTGCGGAAGAGGATGGTGTGCATCAGTTCTCTGAGTGCCTGGCAGTGTATGTCATCACTCTTCTGTTGCCCCTGCCGCAGTAGCATGATATGGCCCGTCATCTTGCGCAGGGCGTGCTGGCTCTGGACAATGGCCAGCATCAGTTGCGGCTCCAGGCTGTCCAGCTCCTGCACTCGACTGAAAAAAGCGGTCAGCACGCTTTCATAACGGAGCAGCGAGGCTGCGTTCAAGTTCAGCACCAGCTTATCCATATAGGCAAGCAGTGCCTCAAGGGTGCGGCCGGTGAGCTGGTCATTTTTGGCCGATTCCAGCAAGGCAGTGAAAAAGATATCGACAAAGAGGGAAAAAGCTGCCGGCCCCTGCTCATGGTCACGATAAATATTGATGTTCTTTAAGACAAAGGAGCGCAGCTCCGGGATGATCATCTTCCAGTTGCGGTACGGGTGGCTGACCTCGTGCAACAAGGTGTCTATCTTGGCGGCCAAACCCGGCTGGCGGCTGACGATCTCCTTGAGGGGCGCAAAACGGGGATCGACCTGCACTTCCCCCGCAGTTTCCTGCAGATTGGCCTCCAGGGCCTTGGACTGGATGGCTGGTGAAGCCGATATGGTTGACATGGCATACCTCGTGGTGCTGGACAGAAGGAAGAATTGTTTGGTTCCATTTAACCTGCGAAAGCCGGGAAAGTCAGCTCATTTCCGCTGGCTATCGCCAGGAGCACCGGGCAAAAGCCAACAAAAAAAAGCATCTCCGCCAAGGGCGAAGATGCTTTTTGAAGCTCCAGCGCCGCAAATTCAGCGGCGGGTTGATGCTATTGCCGTTTCAGATCAAAGGTGATCTCAAGGAGGCGAGGAAAATGCAACGAGGTGTATATAGGCCTACTCCGAGGAGCATGTTCTGAAGCCGACACAGAGAGCGCTTTGATATGGAATTGGAATTACCAGTTTTCGGCCAGGAGCTCGAAGTGATCGATCGGGTGGTCGCAGGCCGGACAGCGCTTGAGCGCTTCCTTGCCGGTGTGCAGGTAACCGCAGTTCTGGCATTGCCAGGTGACGACTTCATCCTTCTCAAAAACCTTGTTGCTGTCCACATTGGCCTTCAGGGCCAGGTAGCGTTTTTCATGCTGCTTTTCCGCCACCGCAATGGCCATGAAGATGGCGGCGATATCTTCAAAACCCTCAGCCTTGGCGGTTTTGGCGAACTCAGGGTACATGGTGTTGGTTTCGTAATGCTCGCCATTGGCCGCTTCCTGCAGATTTTCTGAGGTGGTGCCAATAACGCCGGCTGGAAAGGCAGCGCAGATTTCCACTTCACCACCCTCAAGCAGCTTGAACAGACGCTTGGCGTGCTCTTTTTCCTGATTGGCAGTCTCCTCGAAAATCTTGGAGATCTGTACAAATCCCTCCTTTTTGGCCTGGGCCGCAAAGTAGGTATAGCGGTTGCGTGCCTGGGATTCGCCGCTGAAGGCGGTTAAGATGTTTTTTTCGGTCTGGGTTCCCTTCAGTCTTGCCATGGTGTGTGATCCTCCTTGGAATGTATTTGCTGTACACATGGATGTGCCGGTTTTCTGGAAGAAAACCGGCAGTATGCTGGGCCTGCGCTGTTGCAGAGCCCTCTATCTTAGATCTGACTCTATTATGCCTGGAAAAAGGAAAAAGGTCAAGCAATTTTTTGATAATGATTTGCAAATAGAACTCTAATGCTCTGTTTTTACTTGGGACGTTTGTCCTATACCTTTGCAAGCAACTCCTCGATTCGGACATGCTGCCTAAGGCCAGCACTCCACTCCTGGGGCAGGGTCGCGCCTGCTGTGCTCGCTCCCAAGATCATACCCACAACCAGCCCGCGCGCGGCAGAATCACCGCCTGCCATTACGTTTTCAATCAGCGCGGTGGGCAAATCCTGTTCATATTTCAGAATTAAATGCACCACACCAGGCAGGGCTGCGTCAACAGCGCAATTCTGACCGAAACTCCTGATCACCGTTCTGCTCTTTTCACCGGCAGATTCAAGAGCTGTCTGCAAACGGGTGTCCAGGCTGATATCAGCCACTCCCTTTTCCACCTCGCTTCTGACCGCTTCTGCCGGAGCCGCGCCGTGCAGCACCTCCCAGGCAATGCGGGCAATGAGATCAGCCCCGGCCAGGGTGGAGGCATTGTTGTGGGTGATAGCGGTCTGCGCCTGCACCGCTTTGAGGAGCCCATCGCGGTCTTTACGGTACAAGAAGACCAGGGGCGCAATGCGGGAGGTGCCGGCAAGATCGTTTGATCCAGAGCCGGAAAGGGTCAGTGCCTTGCCTTGCCTCATATTTTCCAGGGTGGCGCGGCTGGCCTTGTCCACATAGCCCTGGTATTTTTGCATGTACTGCTGCCAGTCTTCCGCAAAAAGTTCTGGCGTAAAGCCCTGATGCCGCACCAGCGATTCAAGCAGGAGCAAAGTTTGATCGCCGTAGTGGGTAAAATCACCCTTGGTCTTGGTGGGATGGTACGAACCAGGCTGCGGGGCAAGCAGATGCTCCACCCGGCCAATTTTATCATCAATTTCCTTGGTGTCGTAGATCCAGTGCGCACCCAGGGCGAGGGAATCCGCGCAGAGGGAGGCCAATACCATGGTTTTGGCTGGTGTTGTCATTGTGTCCTCCTTGAGTTGATAGGAATTGAGCTCAATACGGCCGCTGCGCGCCCTGGCGTAGAGCCAGATCCATGAGCACGAGCGCGGCCATGGATTCTACAATCGGCACAGCCCTGGGCACCACACAGGGGTCATGACGGCCCTTTGCTTCCAGTGTGGTGTGGTTGCCGTCGAAATCAACGGTTTCCTGCGCCAGGCCGATGGTGGCCACTGGCTTGAAGGCCACCCGGAAATAGATGTCTTCCGCGTTGCTGATGCCGCCCTGCACCCCGCCGCTGTGGTTGCTGCTGGTACCAAGCCGGCCGTCTTTGTGGATGAAAGGGTCGTTGTGCTGACTGCCGCGCAGGCTGATGCCGGCAAAGCCGGAGCCGATGTCAAAGCCCTTGGTGGCGGGCAAAGACAGCATGGCCTGGGCAAGTCGTGCCTCCAATTTGTCGAAGACCGGCTCACCCAGCCCCACCGGCACATTGCGGCAGACACAACTGACGATGCCGCCGGTGGAATCCTTGGCAGCCAGCACCTCCTCAACCCGTGTCTGCATGCGGGCAGCAGTTTCTGCATGCGGGCAACGGATGATATGGCGATCGACTTCTGTGCGGCTGATCTGGCGCATATCCACGGTAGGGGCTGTGATATCGCTGACAGCACTGACCCAGGCGACGATCTCCACGCCAAAGGTGTCCCTGAGCCACTTCTCTGCAATGGCGCCGGCTGCTACCCGGCCAATGGTTTCGCGGGCGCTGGAGCGTCCGCCGCCGCTGGAGGCGCGGATGCCATATTTCATCTGGTAAGTATAATCCGCGTGGGAGGGGCGGGGCACGCGGCTCATCTCGCCGTAGTCCTGTGGTCGCTGATCGCGGTTGTGCACCAGGAGCATGATGGGAGTACCCAAGGTTTTGCCGAATTCGGTGCCGGAGTAGATGGTAACCTGATCCGCCTCGCTTCTGGGCGTGCTGATGTCGCTCTGACCGGGCCGACGCCGCGAGAGTTGAGGCTGAATATCAGCCTCGGTCAAATCCATGGCAGGCGGACAGCCATCCACGACCACCCCGACTCCTTTGCAATGTGACTCACCAAATGTTGTCACCCGAAACAGGGTGCCAAAGGTGCTGGACATGCTCCATCTCCTTAAGTACAGTTTCTCTGATTGTTGCTTGCGGCTTGAAGCCGTACCGACATTGAATATTGAAAAGTGCTGACAAAGACAGGAAGACGAAACCAGCGCAATACAGGGTGCATAATCTGTATCTGGTTGCCGGTTTTTGGTACAGGATAGTGCCGATGCCGGGCCTGCGCAAGGCGCGGCCACAAACACCGATGAACAGGTTTCCATGAAGGATTGCCGTAAAATCATCCATGTGGATATGGATGCCTTTTTCGCCTCGGTGGAGCAGTTGGATAATCCGCGTCTGCAGGGTCTGCCTCTGATTGTGGGTGGCGATCCCTCCAGCCGGGGTGTGGTGGCGGCCTGTTCCTATGCGGCCCGCGTTTTTGGCGTGCATTCGGCCATGCCCTGCGCCCAGGCCAGGCGGCTCTGCCCGCAGGCGGTCTTTGTGCGGCCACGGCTGAACCGTTATCGTGAGGTGTCTGGCCAGGTTATGGCAATCTTCCGCGCCTGTACTGACCTGGTGGAACCGCTGTCCCTGGATGAGGCCTTTCTGGACGTCAGTGCAAACAACCTGGGCGAACCCTCGGCAACCCGGGTGGCGGAATATGTGCGGGCGCGCATTTTCAGGGAAACAGGGTTGACTGCATCCGCCGGGGTATCTTGTAACAAATTCCTCGCCAAGATCGCCTCGGGCCTCAAAAAACCCGACGGACTCACCGTTATTCCTCCCGAAGCCGCCGCAGATTTTGTCGCAAGCCTGCCGGTGCGTAAATTTTTCGGGGTGGGCAATGCCACTGAGCGCAAGATGCAGGCGCAGGGCATTCATACCGGTGCGGATCTCTTGCGTTTTTCCATGGCAGAACTGACCCGGCTCTTTGGCAAGCATGGCCGTTTTTTTTATGACATTGCCAGGGGAATAGATCAAAGGCCGGTGCTGGCGCACCGTGAGCGCAAATCGTTGGGCACAGAAACTACTTTGGATTCCGACATCCTGGCGCTGGACGCAGTTAAGGCAGTGTTGCTGGGACTGGCCAAGGACTTGGGTGCGGACTTGAGAGCGCGAGACATCTGCGGCAGGACACTGACCTTAAAGATGCGCTACCAGGATTTCACCACCATTACCCGTTCCTGCACAGATCAGGCGGGATTTGCCGACACGGACGATGTGCTTGCCCAGTTGCCAAGGCTTTTGGCGGCAACCGAGGCGGGTCGCCGCCGCATACGGCTTTTGGGGCTCAGTGTTGCCAATCTCCTGCCGAAAAGCGCCTTGCCCCGGCGCGCCCAGCAGTTGCCTCTGCCCTTTCCAGGACAGGAGCATGGCCTGTTCCTGCCCTGATGCTTGAGCACAAGGTGTATCCCGTGTAAAAAAGCCTTATTCCACTTGCAGATCAATGTATATGAATCAAGGAGGCAAGCGGAAACTCGGCGCAGGCGTATAAATACAGAATTGAATTACATGCGGTTGTACAACTCGCGCACCCGTTCACGGGTCATGATGTTGCGCCAATCCTTGCCAAGGCAGTTTTCCCAGAGCGGAGCCAGGTTCAGGGCTACACTGGTCATGGTTTCCATGGCCTGCTCATCCAGCCCCTTGGTGATGTTTCTCGGCAGCTCGATTTTGTGCTTGGCCATCATATCGCGAAATTCACGCACACCTTCGGGGTAGATGTCGTCCAGATAGTCGAAGGTGATACAGCAGCCAATACCGTGGTGGGTGCCGAGCACGAAGGCAAGGCCGTAGGAAAGCGCGTGGCAGGCCCCAACTTGGGAGTAGGCGATGCTCATGCCGCCAAAGTAGGAGGCCATCATCAGCTTGTCGTCCTTGTCCGGGTGGTCTTCCAGGTAGACCTGGCGGCACAGCTCAAGCGATTTTTCACCATAGGCGCGGCTGAACTCGTTTAAAAAGGTGCCATTCAAGGATTCAATATCGTGGATATAACAGTCCATGCCGGTATAGAACCACTGCTCCTTGGGCACGCCTGCCAGGAGCTCGGGATCAAGCAGGATCTGGTCAAAGAGGGTGTAGTCTGAATTGATGCCCAGCTTTTTTTCCGGTCCGGTGAGTACGGTGGTGCGTGAAATCTCCGCACCGGTACCGGCCAGGGTGGGCACGGCCGCATGGTAGACCGCCGGGTTCCTGATCAGGTCCCAGCCCTGGTAATCGGCAGCGGAACCGGGATTGGTCAGCATCAGGGAGATAGCTTTGGCCAGATCCATACTGGAGCCGCCACCAATGCCAATAACTCCGTCCGGCACGCGCGGGCTGAAGCTCTGCACCTGGGCCACCAGTTCATCCACATAGCTGGTCTTGGGTTCGTCATCCACGTTGACATGCAGGAGCAGATCGCCTTTTTCCAGGGGAAGGCGGGCTTCCAGCGCGGAACCGGTAAAAATCCGATCCAGCACAAAAACCATGCTTGATTCGCCGGATGGCCGTTTGGCCTTGAGGATATCGCCAAGTTGATTGAACGATCCGCGGCCGAAAATGATGTTAGGAACAATTTTGAAGTTTCTGTACATGGAAGCGCCTACTGGAAAAAAGAAAAAGGCCGTATGCACAAGCTCTGCAAACGGCAGCCAAGTACGCAATATACTTGTGATGTTTTAAAAAATCAACGTGAAACAAGGATATAACCGGGTCTGACGGCGGCACTGACAGGGGCTTTGGCCATCAATCGCCCGGCCGGAGGAAGACAAGGATGCAGGAAATTGAACGGCTCAGCTGCGAACTCTATGCCGACACGCCCAGGGGCGGTCTTTACCACTATACCACCTTCAGCGGCCTCCTGGGGATTATCGGCAAACGCTGTCTCTGGGCAAGCGATATCCGCTATATGAACGATTCGGCCGAACTGCGCCACACTGCGGATCTCTTTGCCGAAGTTACCCGAGGACGCATGGAATCAGGCCAGGCCAACAGCCATCTCCTGAGCCAGTTTGTCGACTGGATCAAGCACCGCCTCACCACTGGTCATCTGCTCTTTGCCGCCTCCTTCCGCTCGCATGGCAATCTGCTCAGTCAGTGGCGCGGCTACAGTTTGCCCGGTAAGGGGGTGAGCCTGGGGTTTTGTCCGGATTTTATTCTGGAATGCGCCCGACGTCAGCATTTCCTCATGGGCAAGTGCATCTACGAGCCCAAGCGGCAGGGGCGCATCGTCCACCAGGTTTTGGATGCCCTGGAGCGGGAGGTGGAACAGCGTTGTATGGGCAGAGAAATCAGGGGAGAAGAGCGAAGCAGGCTCTATCAGGAAATCTTTACCAGCGTGGAAACAGATTTGCTCCGTATCGCCGCCATGCTGAAACACCCTTCCTTCAGTGAGGAAAAGGAGTGGCGCATTGTCTCGCCGGTGGTCAGCGGCCAAGGCGAAGGCTTGCCGGTTTTGTTCCGGGAAGGGCACGACATGCTGGTGCCTTATATTGAGTTCAGCCTCAGTTTGGATGGGCAGGCCCCGAAGCTGGATCACCTCTACCTGGGGCCTTCGGTCAATGCCAATATCTCCATGAATTCGATCAGGATGTTTCTTGATAAAAATGGCGTTCAGGTAGAGCGCGGCATCGACTACTGCCGTATCCCCTATCGGCGCAGGTAAGTGGCTCGGCAGGGGATACGGCTCTTTTACAGTAATTTTATGTGTTCAATCCAGGTGCGGGGGCCAAGCGAGGTGCAGGATTTGGAAGCCGTTTCGCCGGAGAACCGCAGGGCAGTGAAAAAATCCTGCTCAAGAATATAGTGGCAGAAAACGCCATGGAAAATATCGCCAGCACCCAGGCTGTCAAGAACCTTGACCTGGGGTACGGGGATTTCTTCGGTTTTGCCGTTTTCATGAGCCAGGATAGGGGCCTCGGAGCGGGTGATGGCAACGTTGTAGATACCGAACTCACGCATGGCCGCAAACAAATCCTCATTGCTACTACTGCCTGGAATGCGGAATTGTTTGGAGGCAATGAGGTAGTCCACCAGCGGCAGCAACTCTTCCAGGCCTTCTTTCCAACTGCCGCCATCAAGCACCACCGGAATGCCGAGCCGCTGCGCCGTGCTGGCGGCTTCCACCGCCTGAGGCAGGTAGGAGCCATCCACCATCATGATCTCCACCTCATGGAACAGCGCTTCTCCCAGGTCCACTGAGCGCAGCTTGCGGGCATAGGTGGTGGAGTAGGCCACCCCGTAATCATAGGTGCTCAGATCGACCAGCACCGAACCAACTGAAGGCGGACGATGGGGCAGGGAGTCAAGGTCAATAAGCTCTACCGCCCGTTCCATGATATCGGAACGGGCAACTTCACTTAAGGGGTGCTCACCCAGGCCGGTAACCAAGGTGGCTACATTCTCAAAGGCGGTGAAGGCAATGGCGGCATTGGTGGCGGTCCCGCCGGCAAAGGCGAGTTGCCGTTCCGCCTTCATGCGCTGGCCTGCCTGCAGGGCGCAGGGTAGATAGTAGACAAGCTCGACACTGCACTGACCGACAAAAAGACCTTTATGCATAACGGTTCAAAAACTAATGCTGGTCAGCAGTGTCCGGTTAAGAAATTGCATGGAGACAATGGATAAAAAAGTATCGTA
>CAZEIT010000028.1:0-12990 GCA_964512515.1 uncultured Desulfobulbus sp. | reverse complement strand
AGGGTGCCGTCCGGTTTATAACTGATCGAGGCTACAAGATTGTGGTAGCGGTAATCTTCCAGGGCCTGGAGCACATACTCGCTGTAGGGCGAGCTTTTCAGGGCCTCGCTGGAAGGCTGGTAGTGGATAACGCCGCCTGCGCCCGCATTGGCAAGTGAACCATCGGCCACGCTGAAGCCGGATCGGTCATGCCGTACCGGAATATTTCCATTGATACGACCGGAAACATCCAGCCCTTCCACCTGGTGCAGGGCCAGAATAGCGGCCAGATCCAGGTTGTGCAGGGTAAAGGTGCAGGTATTGCTACCGCGGTTCGGATCATAGCGGCAGGCACTGGTCTGTACCCTGCCGTCAAAGATGCGAAGATTGCCATCTTCAATAAGCAGTGTCGGCAGGCCCTCCTTTTTCCCAGAGGGAAGCAACTGTACTCGGGCAAGCAGGTCATCCACTCTGACCGGCCCCTCGATTGCCGCAATCGTAAGTTTGCCCGCCTGCACCGAGCGGAGCTGCGGCATGAGCTGCAAATCATGCTGCAGGGCAATGCCGCTGTACCTGATGTTGGCGTGGCTGGCCACAGCGTTTTGTAGGTCCAGATCGAGCCGCGCATTCATGGGGCCCTTGCCCCAGCTCAGGTTCAGTTCTGCTGCAAGCTCGCCCTGCTCCACCGCGACCGCAGAGAGCGCGGCTGGAGGTTTGGCCAAAAGCCGCAGCGGCGAGGCGTCCGTACCAAGCTGCAGGGGCTTTTTTGTTTGCACCCTCAGTTGATTCGTTGCGCTTGCGGCCTTGTGCTGCCAGTTGAGATGAAAGGCTCCACTGGCCTCGGGCACAAGGAAATCAGCCTCAAGATGGCTGGCCTCCGGGCTTTGTTCGAAGTGGAGATCTATATTGCGCGCAGTCAAGGGTGCAATGGCGGTATTGCCCGCCTTGAGCCCTGTGACGACAAGCGGTGCTACAGGCCGCCAGCGCAGTTCCTGACGGTTGTGGAAGAACTGAGCCTCAAGAGGCAGTGAGGCCTGCAAGGTTCCCACCTGCAAGCCAGGAGCCGACAACTGCTGCATTTCAAGGCGCGCTCCAGAATCAAGGGCAATTCGTGCCCTTTCCCTGGTCACTTCTGTCTGCTGTTTGCCAGCGGCCATATCCACCTGGGCCAATACATTGTGCACTGCCAGGGCGGCAATTCGCGTTTCCCCCATGAGCAGACCGCTGAGTTGCAGCGCCTCTTGCGGCTGCCACTCCGCCTGCACGCCATTCGGCAAAAAATGCACAGCCCCCCGCAGCGGTAGAAGCGCGGCATCAAGCTGCAGACTCTGGGATTTCAGGCCTTGCAGAACCAACCGGGAATCACGTGCTAAAATAAGGTCTTCACTGCCGTGCGGACTGGCGACCGTCAGGTTCAGCGTCAAGGTCGCGGCCTGCCACTGCGCATTACCTATGTCTTTTCCCTGTGCGCTCAGCCGGGCAGTGCGCAGTTCCTGCTGCTCCTGACTGATCAGGGCTTGTGCCTCCAGCCTGCCTCGGTCAAACGGCAGACTCATCTGCAGGGTTTGCGGCAACCAGCCCTGCAAACTGGTCATATCAGCGACCAGGTTGGCCTCTACCTTCTTGCCCTCAAGGACAAGTTCCAGGGCAAGTGCTGTCTCCTGCCCCTGCACAGGTTGCTCCTGCACCAGCAGGGTACCGCCCTCGGGCGTAGAAGTATAATCCAGCAAGAGAACTGGAGGCGTGTATTCTTGTCCGTTTATATTTGTGTGCAGCACCAGGTTTTCAATACGCAGGGCTTCCACCGGCAGGGCCTTGATATTCTCCAGCATCTGAAAAAACTGCTGCAGAGAGAATGCCTGTTGTGGCGTTTTTTTCTGAACATCCGCAGAGGGACTCTTCCAGGCCGGCAGGCTCAGTTCTGCCCGGCCAACCTTGAAGCGCTCGACCTTGCCTGCCAGCACCTGGGTAAAGCTGAAGTCATACTCCACCTGCTCAAGCTTTACCCGCACCGCGCCGCTGTTCAGGGGCAAAAGGCCGGTGGCATAGTCAATGCTCACATGGCTGGTGCTGATATCGCTCAGACGAAAGGTGGCCTCCTGCAATCCGGCGCGGCTGAGAAAGGACGGGGCAAGCAGATTGATGATGGCGCTGCGGTAGACCAGTACCGCGGTCAAAAGGCCGATCAGTACCAGAACTGTCGCAAAAAGTCGGCGCATTATATGTCTGCTGCCGCGTCTGTCGCGCCTAGACTTACGTCTGGAACGCCTGGATTTGGGCTGCACTTTAATCCCGTCTGCGGGACTGTTGTGTTGCTCCGTTCGGTGGGAGACTTGGAATATCTTATTTTGACTCATAGCAGGAAGGAGGTAGTAATCTGAACTTCAGTGCGATCACAGGCTGACGATAACTTGGAGCAAAGTCAAGCGTCGTAAATTTTTGGTAAAGAAAGTACTCTCTTGCCTGCAGAGGCTGGCGAAAGCCCGTGCACTCCCCTATAATAGCGACAGTAAAAAACAGGAACCGTAAGCAAGCCATCTTTCATGACCTTTCAGGTCATCACTTCAACTTTTGGAATACCACTATGCCCTTTTTCATGCCAAGTTTTCATCGGCCATTGCAGCGGCGCGTCACGGCAATGGCCTGCGTTCTTCTGCTTAGCCCGATCACCGTGCTCGCCGCCCAAGAAGCTGATTCTTCCTCTGCTCCAGCAGCGGTTGAGTCTGAGGTTGAGGCACAAAAACATCAAAATGCCCTGACCAAAGCCTTCAGCGGCAATGCCGCCACTGCAGAGGCAGTCAATTCAGCCGAAGCCACGCAACCCGCACCGGCAGGTTTTGGCCAGGGAGCAGCCCAGGCGGGCCAGAAGATGCGAGTGCTCATTGTGGCCAATAAGGAGGCCACCATTGCAGGCCGTTTTTACGGCACTATCAGCAAGATCCACGTCAGGGAAAGCGAACGCTTCAAGGCCGGCCAGCCGCTGGTCAGCTTTGATTGTAGAGAACTTGCCGCCGAACGGGCCGTGGCCCAGGCAGAGCTGCGCCTGCACAATACCACCAACAAGGCCAATGCCGAACTCTATGCCGAAAAGGTGATCGGCTCTTTGGAAAAAAACCTTTCCCAGGCCAAGGTAGGTGAAGCAGACGCCAAGATCAAGGCGGTTAGCGCCAAAATGGCCAACTGTTCCATTGCCGCGCCCTTTGATGGCCAGGTGGTGGAGCTGAAGGCCAAGGCCCACGAAACCCTGCAACCCGGCGCGCCCATCATGTTGATTCAGAACTCCCGAGATTTGGAGGCCCATGTGCATGTACCCTCCACCTGGCTGGCCTGGCTCAAGCCTGGCGCCACCTTCCAGACCCAGATTGAAGAAACCGGCGCTTCTTACCAGGCAGAGGTGACCTCAGTGGGTGCGCGGGTTGATCCAGTCAGCCGCACAGTAAAGATCTACGCCAAGATTCCCGGCGATCACCCGGAACTGCTTCCCGGCATGAGCGGCTACGCAGAGTTCAAACAACAATGACGCAGGAACAGCTCAAAGTGCAGAACACTCCTCCCGCCCAGGTGTCTGGCAACAAGGAGCGGCCTGCAACGGCATCAGACCCGCTTGTCCGCCTCATTGCCTTGGAGCGGCAGGCCCGGCGCTGTGAAACCAGGCAAGAGCTGGTTTTCACCATGGTAAACTGGACGCATAGCCTGATTCCCTACTATCAGGCCCTGTTTTTCCGCACCAGTTCCGCAAGCCACCGCGCCGTACTCGAAGCGGTTTCCGCCGTGGCCACGGTGGACAAGAACACTCCTTTTGCCCTGTGGACCGCAGACTTTTGCCGTGCCCTTGTTAAGGGCAATCCCGAGCATAAACTCAGCCTGATCAAACCAGACATTCTGGAGCAGGGGCTGGCAAAAGGCTGGCAGCAATGGCTGCCGCCGCATGTGCTCTACTGTCCGCTCAAGGGGCGGAGCGATACCCTTTTGGGCGTCCTTTTGCTGGCACGGGAAGAGCCGTTTTCAGCGGCAGAGCTTTCCCTCATGGAAATGCTCATCGACACCTATGCCCATGCCCTTTCCACCTTTCAGGGCAGTGTTAAAAAAGGTCTGTCTGATCTGAGCAAAAAAAAGCGCAGGTCCATTGGTCTTGGAATAACCGCCTCGCTTCTTATCCTCCTTTTTCTCATCCGCATTCCGGAGAGTGTGCTCGCACCAGCGGAAATTGTGCCAAAAGAGCCAATCATCGTTACCTCGCCCGCTAAAGGACAGATCCGCGACATTGATGTCATGCCTTATCAGATGGTGAAAAAGGGACAATTGCTCCTGCATCTGGACGATACCGAAATGGTTAATCAACTGGCCCTGGCGCAGAAAAACCTGCAGGTGATGCAAGCAGAATATCTGAGGGCCGAGCAGAAGGCCTTTTCCGACCCGCTCAGCAAGGCGGATTTGGAAGTGTTGCGGGTGCAGGCCGAGGAAAAGGCACTGGTGGTCAACTACACCCGTGAAGAACTGGAGCGCCAGAAAATAACCGCCAGTCAGGACGGCATGGTACTGTTCAGCGACCGCAATGACTGGATCGGTCGCCCGGTGGCCATTGGGGAAAAGGTGATGACCCTGGCCGACCCGAGCAAGGCGGAAATTCAGATCATGATGCCCGTGGACGACGCCATTGCCCTGGGCGAGGGTGCAGAGGTAAAGCTTTTTTTGCGCACTGATCCGCTCAACCCCATTAGTGCCACCATCAGCCGCACCAGTTTCAAGGCCGAGGAACGGCCCGGCGGCGGCATGTACTTTCCTTTAAAGGCGCAATTCAATGAATCTGCCCAGGAACAGCGCATTGGTCTGCAGGGCACAGCCAAGGTCTATGGCGGTACGGTATCGCTCTTTTATTACGTGTTCAGAAAACCGCTGGCCGTAATCCGGCGTGAGGCAGGGCTTTGATGGCAGAGGCAACCTTGCAAATCACCGGCATCCAGCCGGCGAGCCGCAAGCAACCTGAGCCCGCAGCCTTTTTTGGGCAACTCAGGCCGGATGTGAACCTGTATCCAAGTGTGCCCCTGGCAGACGGCTCACCCACTTGGGTGCTGCACGACCAGGTGGGGAATCGCTTTCTTGAAATCGGCTGGCTGGAATTTGAGATCATCAGCCGCTGGCCTCTGAACAGTGCCCGGGCCATTGTTGCCGCGGCCAACCGCGAAACCGCGCTCACCATCGACGACACAGATATCAAGCGCACGGGCCTCTTTCTTGATAGCCAGCAGTTATTGCTCAACGATGTCAAGACGCTTTTGCACAAACAGCAGGTGGCATCTCAGCAAAAACAGGGAAACCTGCTCAAGTTTCTTGTTTCCCATTACCTCTTTTTTCGTATCCCGCTGGTGTGGCCAGACACCTTTCTCAATAACACCATGTGGCTGGTACGGCCGATTTTTACTGCTCCCTTCCGCTGGCTGCTGGCAGGGGCGACCCTTTTGAGCCTCTTTCTGGTGCTCAGGCAATGGGATGTGTTCATCCGCACCACCCTGGAGTTCTTGAGCTGGGATTCGCTCCTCTACTACATTGCCGCGGTTATCGTGGCTAAATGTTTTCATGAGCTTGGCCATGCCTACTGCTGCAAACACCACGGCCTGCATGTGCCGGTCATGGGCATCGCCTTTCTCGTCTTCTGGCCCTTTCTCTACACCGACACCGGCGAGAGCTGGAAGCTCACCTCCCGTAAAAAACGGCTGCAGATCGTTATTTCCGGCATGGCTGCGGAAGCGACTCTGGCTGTGTTCAGCACCCTGGCCTGGACCATCCTGCCGCCGGGCGTATTGCGCAATACCGCCTTTTTTCTGGCCACCACCTCCTGGATCATGACCTTGCTCGTCAACGTCAGCCCTTTTATGCGCTGGGACGGCTACTATCTGCTCTCGGATTTAACTGGCCTCAAAAACCTGCAACCCCGCTCCATGGAGCTTGCCAAGTGGCGGCTCAGGGAACTGATTTTCGGTTTTGGCGATCCGCCGCCGGAAGAAGTTGCCCTCTCTACCCAGCGTTTCATGATCTTGTATGCCGTGGGCGTTTGGCTCTACCGGCTGGTCATCTTTTTCGGCATTGCCCTGATGGTGTACCACTTCTTCATCAAGGTGCTGGGCATTCTGCTGGCGGTTATTGAAATACTCTGGTTTATCTGGTTTCCCATTCAAAAAGAATTGGTGGTCTGGTATAAGAAGCGAGGCGAAATGCACTGGAACCGGCATAGTGTTGTCAGCGTCACCCTCCTGGTCTTGCTGGCACTGCTCTTTTTTGTGCCCTGGCGCAGCTATCTCCTGCTGCCAGCGGTGCTGCGACCAGCCGAATTCACCGAGTTGTATCCACCGGCTGCCAGCCGGGTGGAAAAGATCTACGTACAAGAGCAGGCAGTGGTGAGAAAAGGGGAGCCGCTTTTTGAGCTGACCTCGCCGGAGCTGCTCTTCAACCTCAAGCAGGCGGCCACGGAAATGAAGCTGGCCGAAGCGCTTTTGCAGCGTGCCAACGCCGATGTTGATCTTTTGCGGGAACAGCGGGAGGTCGCCATCGAGCAGAATGTCAAGGCCCAGCAGCTCTTTCAGGGCTACAAGAAAAAAGAAGCCCAACTGCATATCACCGCGCCCTTTGATGGGGTGATGGTTTTTATCCCGGATGATATCCAGCCCGGATTATGGCTGGGGGAAGACCACAGCCTGGGCATGCTCGCCAATATCAGCGGCCGCCAACTGGTTTTTGCCTATACCGATTCTGAAGGCTTGGGAACACTTGCTGTAGGTGGCGAAGGTGTTTTTTATCAGGAGCATTTCAAGAAAAACAGTTTCCCGGTGAGTATCGTGCATTTGAGCAGGGTGAACAGCGAGTTTTTGAACGAACCCCTGCTTGCCTCGGTGCATAAAGGCCCGATTGCGGTCGAACCGCCGGAGCAGCCAGGCCGCTATCGGTCAAAGGAGTCAATTTTTCTGGTGGTGCTTGAAGTACAGCAGAATAGTGTGTCGATGACCGCGATCCAGCGGGGTTATGTGCGCGTTGCCAGCGAACCACGCAGCTATGCCCTGCGCATGTGGCGCAACCTGTATTCACTTTTGATCAGGGAGTCAGGGTTTTAAGTAATTTCCCTGGCAGTCGCACGGTGCGGACCGCAAATCCGGGATGGGAGAACATCCCCCCAACTGAACCAGCGGCAGCCTTATTCCTGTCCCAGATCAACGTAAGTGAATCAAGGGGGCAAACGGAAATGCGATGAGCGCGTACAAGAGGTACGTCCTGCGAGTATTTTCCGAAGCCGACACTGATAGCGTTTTTGATATAGCACTTTGGTATGGAATGAGAATTGCACAAATCTCCTTGTCATTCCAGGGTTCACCACGATATTACAGCAAGCCAGAAATAATCCTCCATCATAAGCCCCGCCTGTCCAGGTACAGAATCCGGGTAGAGTGACTTAATATAAGCGCATGCAAAAAATATTTGTTCTGATACTCCCTCTTGTCCTGTTGCCGGCGCTTTTCCTGGCAACGCCTCCAATCGCCTTTGCCCAACTGGAGCCTGCGCCGCCACTGCAGCAACGACTAGAACAGCTCTATTTTGACGAGACACAGCACTTGGAGGCTGAACCTATCTACACCATGGGGCCGCTTCTGGATCTGTACCGAAAAAACAATTTCCAGCCCCTGTGGACAGATGAGCACAAAATCCTTGCCCTGGGCAGAGCGGTTATTGCGGCGGCTGGAGAGGGGCTGATTCCGGCTGACTACCACCTGGCCAGCATCAACTCGGCCCTGACTGATGCAGCTGAACCACTCAGCCAAGGCCAGTTGTTGGACAGGGATATCCTCTTCACGGATGCGCTTATCCTTCTGGGCGAGCACATTCTGCACGGCAAGGTAGATGGCCGGGATGTGGAAGAAAAGGAAGGCCTGGCCGCGGGCCCGCCCAGCGAGGTTGATATTGACTATTACCTGGATGTTGTGCGCTCAGGCAGGATTGTAGCGGCCATGCAGGAGCGCGCACCGCAACACCCCAACTATCTGGCGTTGAAAGAGGGTCTGGCGCAGTATAAGCAGAAGGCTGGCCAAGGCGGCTGGCCAAGCATTGCCGAGGGTTCGAGCCTGAAACCGGGCATGCGCGGCCAGAGGGTTGCGGCCCTGCGGCTGCGTCTTGCCGCAAGTGGGGAGCTTGCCCCAGAACTTACGCCAGGTGAACAGTATGACGAGGCACTCACCGCGGCAGTGCAGCACTTTCAAAGCCGCCATGGCCTTGAGGCAGACGGAGTGGTAGGCAAAAGCACCATCGCCGCCTTGAACATGCCGGTTGAAGACCGCATTCAGCAGATTCGCGCCAACCTGGAACGCACCCGCTGGACCTTGCACGATATGCCGTCTTCAGCGGTGCTGGTGGATATTGCCGGGTTTCAACTTCATTATCGCCATAACGGTGAAACGCTTTGGAGCAGCCGGGTCATGGTGGGCCAACCCTATAATCAGACGCCGGTGTTCCGCTCCGCTATTACCTACCTGGTGCTCAACCCGACCTGGACCATTCCGCCAGGCATGCTCAAAAACGAGATCATTCCAAAAATACTCAAAAATCCTAATTATCTACGCAACGAAAATCTGAAGGTCTATGACCTCAAGGGCAACCCGGTCGATGCCCGCACCATTGAATGGAGCCGCTATCTCACCCGTGGCTTTCCCTATGTGCTTCGCCAGGATGCCGGGCCAGACAATGCCTTGGGCCGCATCAAGTTCATGTTTCCCAACCCGTACCACGTCTACCTGCACGATACTCCGAGCAAGAGCCTTTTTGGCAGAAACAGCAGAGCACTGAGCCATGGCTGTATCCGGGTGCAATCGCCACTGGATCTGGGCCGAATGATTCTGGCCAATGATCCCGGTAACACCGTAAGCAATGCGCGCATTGACCAGATACTTGAATCGGGCAAAACCACGGGCCTTTCCCTGAAAAAACCACTGCCCGTTTTTCTACTCTATATTACGGCCAAAGGGGATGCCGATGGCACCATCAGCTTCAGCCCAGATGTATATGGCCGCGATGCTGCCGTGATTGAGGCTTTGAACCGACCGCCCCGGCCCTTGCTGCAAAAGCCTTGGGTCACGGACGCAGTCGAGGCTGCCGCAACTGATGTGCCCCTTGCTGCGGATGAGCAAGCCGCAGAAGCGCCACAAACCGAACAAAGACAGAACAATCCACCAGAGCGCAAAACCGAAGCAGAATAAAGCGCGCCGACAACATCCCAGACCAGCACCTAACTTATTCCATACTGGCAACAGGAAGATCATTTATGCAACCTACAAACTGGAAACTGGAAACCATAGCCGTTCAGGGCAGTTATAACCCGGCCAATGGCGAGCCCCGCCTTGTTCCACTGGTGCAGAGCACCACCTATGCCTATGAGTCGGCCAAGGGCATTGCCGATCTCTTTGATCTCAAGGCCGCAGGTCACATGTATACCCGTATCAGCAACCCCACCGTGGCGGAGTTCGAGGCCAAGATGACCATGCTGGAAGGCGGTGTTGGCGCGCTGGCCTGCTCTTCCGGTCAGGCAGCCATCTCCTATGCCCTGCTCAACATCTGCCAGGCAGGTCAGCATATCGTCGCCACCCAGGCGCTTTATGGCGGCACCTTCAACCTGCTTTCGCAAACTTTGCCCAAATTGGGCATTACCTGCACCTTTGTGGATCAGCATGCGCCTGCTGCGGAAATCGCCGCCGCCATCCAGGATAACACCCGCTGCCTTTTTGCCGAATCCCTGTCCAACCCCGGCACTGAAGTGCTCGACTTTGACAAGTTCACAGCCATTGCCCAAAAAGCCAGAATTCCTTTGATCGTTGACAACACCTTCCCCACCCCGTACCTGTGCCGCCCCTTCCAGCTCGGGGCAGATATTGTGGTGCATTCCAGTTCCAAATACATTGACGGTCATGCCACCAGCCTTGGCGGCATCATCGTTGATGGCGGCCGCTTTGACTGGGCCAACGGCAAGTTTCCGGAAATCACCGAGCCTGATCCCAGCTATCACGGTTTGAGTTACAGCGAAACCTTCAAAGAAAGCGCCTATATCATCAAGGCCAGAGTGCAACTTGCCCGCGACATTGGCGCGGTCTTGGCGCCCATGAATGCCTGGCTCTCCAACCTTGGCCTGGAAACCCTGCACCTGCGCATGGAACGACACTGTGAAAACGCCACCAGGCTGGCCGAGTGGCTGGCTGCTGATAGCCGGGTGCAGTGGGTGAAATATCCCGGCCTGAAAACAGATACCAACTATACGCTTGCGCAGCGTTATCTCAAAGGTTCAAGCGGCGTGCTCACCTTTGGCGTACAGGGCGGGGCCGAGGCAGGCGAGCGTTTTATGAACAGCCTCAAACTGGCCAAACTGGTGGTTCATGTGGCAGATTTACGCACCTCTGTGCTGCATCCAGCCAGCATGACTCACCGGCAACTCAGTGCAGAGCAGCAGATGCAGGCCGGGGTTAGCCCGGAGTTGATCCGTGTTTCCGTGGGCCTTGAGCACATTGACGATATCATCGCCGATTTTGATCAGGCCCTGCAGGCAGCCTACCAGAGATAGAAAAGACTTTTATCTGACCACGCTGCGCGCCAGGGTAAAGACCTCGACACGCGCTGCCCCTGCCTGTTGCAGTGCTTGGGAGCAGGCCTCAACCGTGGTTCCGGTGGTGTAGACATCATCAATGAGCAGCACCTTTTTACCGTCTACACGCCGGCCCCTGGCCACAATAAACACTCCGCGCAAATTGCGGCGTCTGGCCCTGCCGCCAAGGGAAGTTTGAGGTGGAGTGTGCTCCAGACGCAGCAGGAGTTCCGGCACGATGCAGCTTCTCCACTGGGGAAAACAGCTCCGGGCAAGATGCAGGGCCTGATTGAAGCCACGCTCGCGCAAGCGAATTGGGTGCAGGGGCACAGGGACTATGTAGTCCGGCTCGATAAATTCTGCGTAGACAGCAGCCTGCCGGCAGAGCGCGGCCAGGCTGGGCAAAAGGGTCAAATCGCGCTGAAACTTGAGGGCCAGGATACGGCTGCGAAGCGGGTCCTGGTAGCGGAACAGCGACCTGGCCAAGTTGAAGGAAGGTGGGCTGGCAAGGCAGGCGCCACAGAGATGGTTGACGCCCGCCTGAAACGGTACGCCGCAGCAGGTGCACAACGGTGCAGTGATCCAGGGTAGCTGATCCTGGCACGCCTGGCAGAAAAGAGGAGTAACCGTGGCGGCTAAATCCACACCGCAGGCCAGGCACCGGGGTGGGAAGAACAGATCTGCCAGGGACTGCAGCCAGCCGGAATCACGCAGCAGGTTCATAACTTCTTGATCTGACCTGTGTTCTCAGGCTGCCCTGATACAAAACAAGCATAATCACAGCCAAATTCCAGCCGCGGCATTCCTGCGGCTGCTCAGCCAAAAAACTTGCCATGTCTCCTTTGCAAACCTTACGCGGTATTGCCACCCTGATCCTTGCTCCGTTCCTCACCTTTTTTGTGTCACTTTTTGCCTTAATCGACATGCTGTGGCTGCGCCGCTGTGAGTGGAAGGCCCAACAGTTTCCGCGCTGGTGGGGCAAGGCCATCTGTCAGTTGGCCAATGTGCGGGTGCGCATTGAGGGTTTGGACAAGATTGAGCCCCAACAAACCTATATCTTTGCCGGCAACCATGCCAGCCAGTTTGACATCTTTGCCTTTCAAGGATACTTCCCCTATGATTTCAGATGGATAGCAAAAAAAGAACTGTTCCGTCTGCCGGTTTTTGGCCAGGTCATGCACCAGGTCGGGTACATCCCCATTGACCGCAGTCATGGCCGCCAGGCCATGAAAAGCCTGGATGATGCGGCGGCAAAAATTGCTGCCGGTAAATCCGTGCTCATTTTCCCGGAGGGAACCCGCAGTGATGACGGCTGCCTTCAGGAGTTCAAAGCCGGGGCCATCCTGCTTGCCATCAAGGCCGGTGTGCCCATTGTGCCAATGGGTTTTAACGGCTCATACCAAGTGTTACCCAAGGGCAAGCTACTGGCCAATGGAGGTGAGATAGTGTTGCGTATCGGCTCGCCTATTGCCACCCAGGGGTTCAAGGCCAAAGACAAACAACAGCTTGCCCTTGATCTGCACCATGCGGTGGCTAATCTTCTGGATGCGCGTCACCTGCCGGAGGCAGAGCAAGCAGAGGCACAAACAGAAAAATAGTTGTGGACCATTGCCATTGCCGCATCAGCATGCCACTGCGCTTCTGGCCAGTGATTTCAATTCCATAGCAAAGCTCTACCTGCTTCGACCTCGAAATAAAAATGCTATCAGCCAAGAGCGCTTTTACAGGTTCCTGGCTGATAGCTTTTTCATTAAGCCTTGGTTGCACTGATTAAAATCGGTACTGCAGCCCCACAGAGACCATGGAGGAGGAATGATCCACGCCAGCGGCATCGCCGGATACATGCTGCTGTGCGCCGGTACTGAGATCAGTGATGAGGGTGTCGCCGTCTGCTTCCTCATATTTCTGGTACTTGAAGGCAGCGGTCAGGGCCAGATTCGGGGTAAAGCTGTAACCAAGGCCAAGGTCGATGCCAACCATGGAGGAGTAGTCAAAATCGCCCTCAAAACGCAGGTTCCGCAGGTGGTGGATGTCTTCATCTCCTGCAGAAACCAGGGGCGAGGCAATGATTCTGCCTTTGAAGAACATCCTGCCCGCAGCGGATTCAAAACCCAGGCCGATATATGGCACATCAAACCACTGGTTATAGGTGATGACCTTTTCACCGGCTGGGAAGCTGCCCACTGTATCATGCAGATACGTGGTTGAATACACGTAAGACCCGCCGTAGGATTCCCATTCCCAGTTATCGTGCTTATACCCAAGCAAACCGCTGAACTTGGTTTTGCCCGCCTGATAAAAGGTAAAGGCAGCGTTGATATCAAACATGTAGCCGCTAGTCAGGTCTGTATCGCCGTGGTGCGACCAGTGGCTGTAACCGCGGTAGCCAGTGGCCAGGTAGT
>CAZEIT010000027.1:3950-13017 GCA_964512515.1 uncultured Desulfobulbus sp. | reverse complement strand
GGATGCGTGCCGTAGTGGAAACCAATGGTTTTAGCCGAAATAACGGGCTCCAGGGCATTATCTGGGTAGGGCAGGGCGGGCAGGGTAATGGCCTCGGCGCGGGCCGTGCCGGGAAATCCGCCCAAGGCGACGGTAGCGGCCAAGGCGGAAGATGCCGCAAGAAAGGTGCGGCGGTCAATGCCAGTGCCAGCAGATGTTTTGATTTCGTGCATGGGGCCTCCTCTTGGTGGGTTGACGGGTTTGGCAAAGCTTCCCAATCGCTAGGGGGGGAAGAAGCTTGATTGCAGCTTACAGCCAGTGCAGGCTGCGGTCAAGCATTGCCGGAACACCGCCCTGCACAATAGGTGAAAACCCGAACACCTGCTGCCAGATGGTATCGTTTTCCATGCAAAAATACAGGCAGGTGCTGTCTGCGGTGTGGCGTTGCAATTCAGCCACAATGAAGCGGTACATCTCCACGCGTTCTTCCCTGAAGTAGCGGCGTTTGCCATCCAGGCCGTCGATAAAGGACTGGTAGAAGAAGCGAGAGGCAGGAAAGCGGGAGGCTGCGATCTGCTTCAGGCTGGGCAGGTAACGCAGTGCGCCCAGGCTGATCCAGGCAATGGCCTTGGCCGGAACAGCGGCAAAAAGGGCGCGGATGGTTTCTGTATAACCTTCCTGCCAGCCTGGGTGGAGAATGATGGGGTCAAAATGAAAGGCAAGATGATAACCCCAGGAGGCGCATTGTTGCGCGGCCTCAAGCCGCTGCTTAAGGGTTGCGGTGCGCAGTTCCTCCCGCTGCATGATGACAGGACTGTTAAGAGACCAGGCCACGATAGAGCGGCCTCCATGATCAAGGTGCTGCAGGTTTGTAATGTTGGCGCTTTTTGTTTTCAGCTCCAGCACGGCATTTTTTTGCTGGGCGATAAAGGGGACGAGTTTGGTGCTGAAATGGGTGAGATTGTCCAGGGCAAGGCTGTCGGTGAACTCGCCGGTGCCGATACGGAAGATGCGCTGCGGCTCTGCCGCAAGTTTTCCCTCCAGTTCTGCAAAGAGAGCCTCAACATTGACGAAAAAACTGAGCCACGGATTGTTAAGATACGACTGCAAAATGCAGTACACACAGTCCATGGGGCAGTTCATGCCGATATTGAGCACCTGGTAGTCGCAGCAGCGGTATTCCCTGGTGCCGGGGCAGGCTTTGAAAAATGCGCCCCGGTTGCGGCAGAGCAGAAGATGCCGTTTGCCTGCGCTTAAATTGGCTGGATAGCTGCCGCTGATATCAGGATACTCCCGCTCGCCGATTACCTGCACCGGCAGGCCGCTGCGAGCGATGATTTCCTGGGTGTAGGGCAGATCCACACAATCCTTGGTTACATGAAGCCGGTGGATAATGGCGGCAGGATCAGGTGCTGGAGAGTAAGGGCTGGTCATAAACAGAATTGCGCTTCGGGGTGTTCGGGATGATACTGTGCGGCCAGCTTAAAGTACAGGTCGGCTTTATCGGGCCGGCCATGTTTAGTACAGCCCTGGCCGTAGATGAAGCACTTGCGCGTCAGTTCGCGGCGGGCGGCCCAGTCCTGCTCCTGGCTGAGTAGGCCGCTGTCGATAAGTTTTTGTAAGGCGCGGATGCGGTATTGATCCATACCCCTGCGGTGGAGACTGGAGAGTTGATCCGGCCTGCCGCCGTCTCTGCAGGTGAGCGCCTGTTCCAGCAAAAGAAAGGGTTCGGCCCGTCCCACTCGCAGCCAGAATTCGTAATCCTCGCAGCAGGGCAGGCTTTCATCAAAATTGCCATAACGGCTGAAGAGTTCTTTTCTGGCAACTACCGTGGACATGGCCACCACGCAGATATCCAGACTGCGGTAAAAGATTGAACCGCCTGGCGGATCATGCCTTTTCTTCTGATTGATCCGTTTGCCCTGACGATACCAGATTTCCCTGGTGTGGGAGATGAGCGGGCTTTCTCGCTCCATGGCCGCCACCTGTAGGGCGAGTTTTTCAGGCAGCCACCAGTCGTCAGCATCAAGAAAGGCGATTAAATCGCCTTTGGCGCGCTTCAGCCCGGCATTCCTTGCTGCGGCTGCTCCTCGGTTCTCCTGGCGGATGATTTGAAGCGGCAAGGGAGCCTCGGCCTGAATTTCCCTTAGCAGGCTCGGGGTGGCATCGTTTGAGCCGTCATCCACCACAAGGATTTCTTTGCAGGGCAGGCTTTGCTGAAAAACCGAGGTGAGCGCCCGCCTGAGCAGATGTGCCCGGTTATAGGTGGGAATGATGACCGAAACCATAGTCGAAAACCTTGGCCAGGCGCGGCGTTGCGGTTCTTGGATACGATTTTAGATGGCGTTTAGGCCAGGAAATGCTATATAAAACATGCTTATCCACATTGATTTGCCATTGCGGCCCTGTGCTGTTTCCGCCCGCAGCATTTCTGTTTGCATACAACCTGCCAGCATGTTTACCGATATCCTCATCAACGCCACGACCTACGAGAACCGTATCGCCCTGATGGAGAACGGCTCGCTCAGGGAGTTCTATATTGACCGGCCAGCCCAGAAGGGACTGATCGGCAATATCTACCTGGGCCGGGTGGTGCGGGTGCTGCCGGGCATTGATGCAGCCTTTATCGATATCGGTCTTGAGCGCACCGGTTTTCTCTATGTGGATGAGGCGGTCTACGCCCTGGCCGACAGCTACCGGCACCTCCACTCGGAATATCAAAAGCAGCTTGGCCTGCCTGGCGAGTTTCCCCACGGCCTCACCATAGACAAGATCGTGCGCGAAGGACAGGAAATTTTGGTGCAGATCGCCAAGGAGCCCATTGGCTCCAAGGGTGCGCGCCTGACCTGCAATATCACCCTGCCGTGCCGTAACCTGGTGTACATGCCGCTGACCGACCATATCGGCATCTCCCGCAAGATCGAGGACGAAGCCACCCGGCAGCTTCTGCGCGACCGCATCGAGGAGCTGCGGCCTCCGGGCGCGGGCTTTATCATGCGCACCGTGGCGGAGAATACCTGCAACGAGGAATTGGAAGCAGACATGGAATTTCTGCTCCTGCTCTGGGACGAGATTCTGGCCAAATCGAAAAAGGCTGCGGCCCCGGACCGTATCTACAAGGATTTGGACATTATCCTGCGCACGGTGCGGGATTTTTTCACCGACAATATCAACGAGGTGGTGACCGATAACCGTGAGGTTTATGAACAGTTGGTGTCCTATGCCAAGAGCTTCATCCCCCACTTGGAAAACAAGATCAGCTACTATAACGATGACCTGCCGCTATTTGAACGCTACGGTATCGAGGCGGACATCAACAGCGCCCTGGACAAGAAGGTCTGGCTGCGCTCAGGCGGCTATATTATTATCGAACCCACCGAGGCACTCACGGTCATTGATGTCAATACTGGCCGCTACGTGCATGCCAGCGACCTGGCCGCCACCATCTTCCGCACAAATATGGAGGCAGTGCAGGAGATCGCCCGGCAGTTGCGGCTGCGCAACATCGGCGGCATCATCATTATAGATTTTATTGATATGGAGAGCGAAGAAGAGCGCCAAGAGCTGGGCCGGGCCTTTGAAGAGGCCATGAGTGAGGATAAAAGCAAGATCAATATCCTCAAACTCTCTGAATTCGGTCTGGTGCAGATGACCCGCAAACGGCTCTCCGAGAGCATCACCCAAATGATGTGCGAACCGTGCTGCTATTGTGGCGGCGATGGCATGCTCAAGTCCAGGCGTACCATCTCCCATGAAATTTTTAGAAAAATCAGCCGGGATGCCCGCAAGATCGGCGGCTCCCACGTCACCATCAAGGTAAATCCGAAAATTGCCGACATGCTCCTGCATGAAGAAACGCACAGCATCCGGCATCTTGAAAACGAAACCGGCAAGCGTTTCACCATTGTTCCGGTTCCGGAATTGCATGTCAAACGCTACGACATTATCTGGAATCAATAAATTTTTCTGATTAACGCATAACCACAGGTTTTCCATGGCACGACAAAGACGCTTGGGCAAAGGCTCCGGCGGCGGCTTTCTGCGCACCACCTTTTTTACCGTTCTTTTTCTGCTTGCTGTGGCAGTTTTGGCGGCAGGCTATTTTATCTTTGAATTTGAGCGGCCCACCCTCAGCCTTGGCACTGAAATCAAGACCCTTGGCGGCAAGGTGGAACTGCCCCTGATGGCCCAGGACCAGAAAAGCGGCCTCAGCCTCATCCGTATGACCTTAAGCCAGGGCGAGAAAAGCGCGGTTCTGTTTGAAAAACGCTTCCCGCGCCAAGGCTGGATCAACAATGCCGGGCCCAAGGAATTCAACGAAAAGGTGGAAATCAAGGCCAAGGAGGCCGGATTCCAGGAGGGGCCTGCCGAGTTGAGCATCATTGTGCGGGATCAGTCCCTCATGGGCTTTTTGCGTGGCAACAAAGCACTCACCACCTTACCGGTCACCATTGACACCACCCCGCCGGTAGTCAGCATAGTTGATCCCAGGCGCTATATTCAGCCGGGTGGCAGCGCGGTCATAGCCTATACTGTATCCGAGGCCCCGGCGCGGCATGGCGTGCAGATCGGCGGCTCATTTTATCCGGGTTTTCCCGGAAAAAAACAGGGGACTTATCTGGCCTATTTTGCCCTGCCCTGGAATGCCAAGGAGGCCGGGCCAGCCGCGGTGGTGGCCTATGACGCCGCTGGCAACGAGGCAAAGGCAGGCTTTAGCACGGTGTTCAAGGCGGTGCGGGAAAAGCGTGATACCATCGTCCTGAGTGACTCCTTTTTGCAGGCAAAGATGCCAGAGTTCAAGCAACACTATCCGGAAATGAAGGGTGATCTGCTTGAGCAGTACCTCTATGTCAATGGCGAGATCCGCAAACGCAATGCACAGACCATTGCGGAGATTTGCAGCAAGCCCGAGGCCGAGCAACTGTGGAGCGACCGTTTTCTGCGCATGCCTGGAGCAGGCCGGGCAGCCTTTGCCGACCAGCGCAGCTACCTGTACCAGGGCAAGGCTGTGGATGAGCAAACCCATCTGGGGGTGGATATCGCTTCCACCATGCAGGCGGAAATCCGGGCAGCCAATCGGGGTAAGGTGGTTTTTGCAGAATACCTAGGTATCTACGGCAATACCGTTATTCTCGACCATGGCCAGGGTCTGTTCAGCCTGTACTCGCACCTCAGCAGTATTGAGGCGAGCAACGGCACTGTGGTGGAAAAAAATCAGCGCTTAGGCCGCTCCGGTGTCAGCGGCATGGCGGGCGGCGATCACCTCCACTTTTCCATGCTGGTTCATGGTGTTTTCGTCACCCCTGTGGAGTGGTGGGATCAACACTGGATCGATGTCAATATCAAGGCCGCTGTGAATGGATAAATCCCGCTGGCAGGGTATGGCCGGATGGATAAAACGCCCGCCCCTGCTGCTCTATAGTTATATTGCCGCAGAGATGCTGGCCCCGTTTTTTGCCAGCTTTGTTATCCTCTACGGCATTTTTTTCCTGGTCCAGCTCATCCCGCTTCTGGAGGTGGTGCTGGCCCTGCGTATTGGTCTGGCTGATTTCATCCGCATCAGCTCCTACCTCTTCCCCCATATGCTGCTCTATATCATCCCCATGGCCAGCATGGCGGGGGTGATTATAGGGTTTTCCCGCCTGGCCAACGACCGGGAGATTCTTGCCTTCAAGGCCTGTGGCGTCAGCCTCAGGCAGATGCTGCCGCCAGTGTTGATCATCAGCGCGCTCATTGCCACGGTTACCGGCTATTTTTCCGTGCGGCTTATTCCTTTGGGTGAGCAGGGCATGAAGCAGCTCATGTTTCAACTGGCCAAGGAAAAGATCGACAAGGGCCTCAAGGAAAAGGAATTTACCGAAGCCCTGGGCGACCTGGTGGTCTATGTGGATGAAATTGATGAAAATCAGGACTGGCACGGGGTGTATGTATCGGATATGCGTGGTCGCCTGCAGCCGCTGATCACCATGGCCAAATCCGGCCGCTTGAGCTCGGATGTGGAACGGATGCAGGTGGTGGTGGTGCTGGAAGACGGCACCCTGCACAATGTGGATGATCAGGATAATCAGGTGCTGCGCTTCAAGCGCTATCAGCTGCAAATCCCGCTGCGTCCGCCTGGTGGCGAAGATATGGGCAAACTCAGCCGTGGTTCCATGTCTCAGACGCAACTGACAGCAGCGGCCAAGGAGGTGGGACGGCGCAGCAAGGAAGGTCTGGGCTACCGTTCGGAGTACCATCATCGTCTGTGCATGCCGGTTGGCTGCTTTATTTTGAGCATGATCGGTCTGCCGCTGGCCCTGCAGGCCGGGCCGGGCAGGCGGGCGGTGGGGGTGCCGCTGGGGCTGGCCGTCTTTGTGGGCTACTATATCACCTTCACCGTGACCAGGGTCTTGAGCGAAGAAGGCAAATTACCACTGGTTTTAGGTATGTGGCTGCCCAACATCCTGTTTTTTATGTTTGCCCTGTACTTTTTGTTCCGGGTTGATCAGGAAAGGCCGCTTCTGCCGGAGCGGCTACATGCAGCCCTGCTTGCCCGCTATGATCGTTTTGTTCGGCCTGTTGTGCGCCAGATCAAAAACAGGACCACTGCAGTCTTTTTCAGGCTCCTGGGGCGCAAGGCAAGAAATGTAGGCGGGCTGGAGTCAGGCGAGGGGCTTTTTATCCATGCCAATGTGCATACGCGCACCTTCCATTTCCCCGAATGTGCGCAGTACAACTCACCCCAGTGCCGCATCGAGTTTAAGGATGTCAAGGTGGCCAGAGAAGCGGGCTTCCATCCCTGCGGCTTCTGTGCCACCCTGCTGGATCAGAACAGGCAATGAATCATCTGTTTAAGCTGGCGGTTTCCCTTCTGCTCCTCTATTTCATCGGCCGCAGTGTGGATTGGGCTGCGGTGCTGCTTGCCTTCACATCCCTTTCTCCCTGGGTATTGGCTGCAGCCCTTGCGCTGCAACTTGCCAGTATCTGCACTGCTGCCCTGCGTTGGACGGTGGTGATGCGCTCTTTGGGCATGCCTGCTTCATATTTCTTTTATTTGGCCAGTTTTTTCAAAGGGGCATTTTTTAATCAGGGACTGCCCACCAGCGTTGGTGGAGATGCCCTGCGCATACTTGATGCTGCCCGTATAGCGGACAACAAGGAAGATGCTGTGTTTGGGGTGCTGATTGACCGACTGCTGGGGCTTGCCGGCCTGATTGTCTTGAGTTTCGGCGCCCTGCTTTTTGGCGGTGGCCTGATTGGCGTCCGGGCGGAACAATCATTGGCTGCCCTCTTGGGCACAGCCCTCATGGGATTGGTGGCACTCTATTTGCTGGGCTATCTTCCATTTTTCCGACGGCCCGGACTGTTTGGGCTGCTTGGCAGGCTTTCTCGTCGTTTGCAGCAGGCCAACGCCACGTTTCTCCTGTTTCTTAAGCAGTCCGGCCTCACCCTGCTGACTCATCTTTTCGCCATGGCCTCCTTCTACATCCTGGCGCTGGGTTTGGGGCTTTCCTATCCCTTTTCTGTGTACCTGATCCTGGTACCTCCAGCCATCTTATTGACTGTTTTACCCATTTCTCTGGCTGGCTGGGGTGTGCGTGAAGGGGCACTGGTCGGGCTCTTTGTGCTCATCGGTGCGCCCAGGGCAACAGTGCTCACCTGTTCCATGCTCTACGGCCTGAGCAATGTCGTGGTGGCTTTGCCTGGTTTGGCTGTTTATCTGCGCCAGCGCGCAAAACTGTAAACAGGGTGAATATCCTGAGGTGGAGACCTCATGCACGTTGATACCATGCGGCGTATAGACCGATGGGCCGGTGTACCGCTCACCTTTCTCTTGACCCAGGCACTGCGCATCAAGGCGCTGCTGCGGCCATCCTTGCCTGTGCGAGCGCAACGGGTGCTCTGCCTGGAACTCTCGGAGATGGGCTCAACTATCCTCGCGGATCCAGCCATGCGCAAGCTTAAGCGCGAACTCGGCTGCGAGCTGTACTTTGCCATTTTCGCCAGCAACCGCGCCAGCCTGGAGCTTTTGCGCACCATTCCGGATGAAAATATTTTTACCCTGCGCGCAGACAGCCTGCGAACCCTGATCACGGATACCGTTCAATTTCTGCGCTGGACCAGAAAAAAACGGATCGACACTGTACTAGATCTGGAACTGTTCTCCCGTTTTACCGCGCTGTTAAGCGGCGCAAGCGGCGCAAGCAACCGGGTTGGTTTTTATCGCTTCCACAATGAGGGACTGTACAGGGGCGAGATGCTCACCCACCGGGTAAGCTACAATCCGCATATCCATATTGCCAAGAATTTTATAGCGCTTGCCAATGCGCTTTTGACAAAGGAAGCGGAGACGCCGTATTCCAAGCAGTTTGTTGCGGATGAAGAAATTGTGCTGCCCAAGGTGCTGTTTGACGAAGAAGAGCAGGCGGCCATGCACCGCCTCATTGGTAAAAAAGCACCCTGGTATGACAGTAAGAAGCACCGGCTGGTGCTGATCAACCCCAATGCCAGCGAACTCTTGCCCCAGCGGCGCTGGATGCCAGAGCGCTATGTGGAGCTGATCGTAAGGATTCTGGCTGCAGCTGAGGATGTGCTAATACTGCTTACCGGCGCACCTTCCGAACAAGCCGAAGCAGAACAGATGCGGCATCAGGTCGGCGCAGAGCGCTGCATCAACTTTGCCGGGGCAACTCCACTCACCGAGCTCCCTCTGCTCTATGCCATTGCCCTGTGCATGGTAACGAATGATTCCGGCCCTGGCCATTTTTCCGCCATTACCAACCTGCCTACCTTTGTCCTTTTTGGCCCGGAAACACCGGCACTCTACGGCTCACTTGGCAATTCCACCCCCATCTATGCAGGGCTTGCCTGCTCACCCTGTGTCAGCGCAGCCAACCACCGCAAAACCGCCTGTACGGATAATGTTTGCCTCAAGGCCATTAGTGTAGATCAGGTCTTCAACGCCATTGCACCGCTCTTGCGGGCAAGTACCGCAGAACAACGTTAGTGGATACCAAGGGGTTGCCTGAAGTCTTCGATCTCTGCCACTCTTCGTGCTTTCTTTCTATGTAAAAACAGGAATATGAAGCTGTGGTCAAGCCCTGGTAGA
>CAZEIT010000027.1:0-3940 GCA_964512515.1 uncultured Desulfobulbus sp. | reverse complement strand
TGGTAGAGCGAGCAGTTGTCCTGGAGAGGGCGCTTGATCAAAGCGAAACAGGGCGGCTAGCAGGATACCGAGCAGGTAGCTGATAAAGCCGGACCAGATGACATCGCTGAAAAAATGACCGCCTTGGGCTACGCGCGCCATACCAACAATGAGTCCCCAGGCCAAGCCGGAAAAGAGGAAGCGTTGTGCCCATTGACGATGCTGCTGGCGGAGAAAAAAGTACGGGGCCATAAGCGAGAAGGCGATGGCGGCATGGCCAGAAGGGAAAGCGCCATTCTTCTTGCCGGTTCCTGGTTCCCAGAATTGGGCGTAGGCATACGCGCCGCCAAAGGTGCGCAGTTCGCTGGGGCTTGCCTTGCCGAGCCCATCTTTTAAGGCCACATTGACCAAAAGCCAAGGGCCTGTCAGGAGAAAAAGGACGATAAAAATTGCCTGCCTGCGCCAGAGCCGCCATTGCTGCTGCCTGCGGCCAACAATCAGCACCGCTATACTGAGAAGAGCCAGGGTCAGTGCCGGGATTTTGGCGCTATGGTAAATGAAGGCTACGCTGTGCAAACGCTGGCCCAGCCAGGGCTTTGCATCTGGAATTGTTGCAGGCGGCTGAAAAAAATATTGGCTGATGCGCAGGTCCAGATCAAAGGCCCAGACAGTCAGGGTGAAAAGGATCAGGATGTTGAGTACCAGAAAGAATTCCTGCAGCCGTTGCATAGCGATATAAGGTAGGTTTAAAGTCAAGGGAGCTTCAGCGACAATAAGGATTTTCCCGGTTCACCGATGTTGCTGGTTATTTTTGGAAGTAGTGTCACAATTTTGTGCGATCTTCAGAGCGCAGTGTTTGTACGCAGGATATGTATGCCATGCCTGTGTTGAGAAAAAATTAGTGTTGCAACAGAAACCCGTGAAGAGCATCTGCAAAGAAGACCGAACCTTGACCTGGGGGGTGATAGCGCTTGTATTGCTTGGGCGCGTCCTTATCAGCGAGCAGTTTCTTCTGGCCCCGGATGAGGCCAACTACTGGCAGTGGAGCCGCTACCTGGCCTTGGGTTATCATGATCATCCCCCCATGATTGCCTGGACCATCTGGTTGAGCACCAGTCTGTTCGGACAGCATGAATGGGCTATCCGCCTGCCCACGGTGCTGGGTCTAACGGTCACCAATTCCTTTCTGGCCCTGCTGGCGGCCTACTGGTTTTCCTGGCGGGTAGCGCTCTGTACCGTGCTCATGTTTGAGGCCCTGCTGCTTACCAACGGTTCCGCCTTAATCGCCACACCGGATGGTTTGCTTATTCCCTGCTGGGCAGCGGCCTGCTACTTCGCTGTGCGAGCCACGAGTGAAAACCGCGCCTGTTTTTGGCTGGCCACGGGCTGTTGTTTTGGTCTTGGCTTGTTAAGCAAGTACACCATGGTCATGCTGCCGCCCTCGCTCATGCTGGCGTTGCTCCTGTCAGGCAAAGGCAGGCAGCTCTTGGGCAAATGGCCATGGCTCGGGCTTGGACTTGGCTGTTTGTTCTTCAGTCCAGTGCTGATCTGGAACGCAGGACATGGCTGGGCCACCTTCCGCCATGTGCTCTACCAGGGAGGGGTCAACGAAACTACTCGCTTAACTCTGAAATTTTTGGGTGATTATCTTGGCTCCCAGGCCCTGTTACTCAGCCCGGTGCTTTTTCTCCTCATTGGCGCAGTGTCGTGCGCGCCTCACCTTTGGCAGCGTATCGGGCGCGACAAGGCCATTTTTCTGCTCAGCCTGTCCTTACCGGGTTTCGGCGGGTTTCTCTTTCTTTCCTTACATGTACGTATTTACGGCAACTGGCCGGCACCGGTCTATGGCACAGCGGTGGTGCTGGCTGCAGCTGTCTTTGCCTTGCCTGGTGGAAGCGGCAGGATGAGCGCCTGGTGGAAGACAGCTCTTAGCTTTGCCCTCCTGCTGACCATACCGGTGCTGGTGCAGACGGTGTACCCGCTTTTACCCCTTTCCCTGAAATTGGACCGCACTGCGCGCGAGTTGGCCGGCTGGGACAAGCTGGGCGCGGATATCGGGCGCATGGCGAGCGCCATGCCCAGGCAGAACGAGACCTTTCTCTTTGGCCTGCGCTATCAGTATGCCAGTGAGCTGGCTTTTTATGCGCCAGGGCAGCCGCGCACCGTTTCCATCAACCGATGGACACGGCCCAATGTGTACGATTATTGGTTTACTGAGGAAGAACTACTGGGTAAAGACGGTATCGGCGTGGTGCAGGGCCAGGATCAGGCCGAGGCATTGCGCAGCCTTTTTGATCGCAGTGAAACGGTGCAAACCATGGCCCGCACCCGTTTTTCGCCCTGGTTTGGCGAAGAAGTGGTCGAAATTCTGTATGTCTTTCGAGGCTATGGTTTTAAGGGCGGTCTGCGCTGGCAGCCACGGGACAAGAAGGATATTCGTGCTGTTCCTTCTTCGTAAAAGAGCTAGTATCCAATTCCCAACCATGTGAGGGATGCTTTAGCTCAGGCTCCTTATTTGGCTGTTTCTCTGGAGAAAGCCCGATATTTTTCGACAAAACCGGTGGGGTTGTAGCTGAGCTTGGCCTTGCGCAGTCCCTCGATGCCAAGGTCCTGCTCCCGGTTGATGGTTTCGTAGCTCTCGGGCAAGACCGAGGCAAAGGACTGGTTGATAAACTGGTACAGGCCCTTGTAACCAGGGGCCGCCTTCTCAAAATGGATGGCAAAGCTGCCGCCACCGCCGAGTTCCTCGCCCAGCACATAGGCCACTGGCTCCTCTTCCACAAAATAGATGCCGCCGCAGAGCTGCAACTCTTCCATGCGCAGGAGCGCTTCTTTGGCAGCCAGGTAATCTGCACCCTTGACATGATCTCCCTGCCAGGCATCCAGCACAACAATGGCCTGCTGCACATAGTCCTGCGTGAGGGGCTTTGCCGTGTAGTCGTGGCTGCTGACAAAGGCCTTGATCAGGTTACGCTTTTTATGGAACTGCCTACCCGAGAGTTCCGCCAGATCGTGACGCAAATAGAGGTAATCGAAATTGTCCCGGTCTTCCTCAACCCAGTAGCCCTGTTCTTCCAGAATGATTTTTTGACTTGCAGAAACACACTTCATCATTCCCTGATCATGGAAAAGCCGTTCAAGTAAAATCGGCTCAGGCAGGGCAAAGGGCAGCATGAAAAAGGGCTGATTCTGGTTCCGGCCAAGAATGGCGATGGTTGCATCAGCAAGCCTGGTCAGGGTGTAGTTATGGGTAGTTCTGAACAGATAGATGTTGGCAAAGGTATGTTCGGAAATACCACTGGCTACTTCCTGAAAAAGCGGATGCAGCAGGGGGCGCAGAGCAAGGGTAACAGGTGTTGAATCGGGATAGGATGCAAGCATAGGTGCGAAAGGTGAAAAGGATGACGTGCAGGCTGGCCTGAAAATACAACAGGAAAGCAAAACGTCAACCCAAGGCGCAGCCGGACGACTACCGCATCCGGCAAAGCGATGGTCAGGCGAAGGCAGTATTTTCTAACTCAGGAGCCAAGCACCTTGCGGATGATCATTTGCTGGGTGGCGTGATCCGGTTCAGGCTTTTTCCAGCTGATGAACTGACGGGTTACACGGGTGAATGCGCCTTGGTCTTCCTGGCACTGTTCGCAGATGGACTGGGCATTGTCCCGGTACATGATGATCTTGCTGGCTGGTTCTCCGTGGACATCAACCGCCGCCATCTTTCTGCAGCCGCAATCCAGGCGGATAACCGCAACCCCAACCCCATCCGGGCTGCCTTCAAGAATGCCTTCAATCATGGCCTGCTCACTCTTTTCAGCATGAGTCCAGCCGTAGTTGTTGCTTTTTGTTGCCATGTTTCACCTGCAATAGCGTGGTTGTGAATATTCAGCTTTTTTTGACTCTAATTCTGTTTCCAGATCAAAGAAATGTATCAAGGAGGCGAGGCAAATGCGACGCAGGCGTA
>CAZEIT010000026.1:0-13170 GCA_964512515.1 uncultured Desulfobulbus sp. | reverse complement strand
TTCTCAGCGGCGTCTAACCGGTTGCCGCTGGATGCTCCATGACCTGCGCCGTAATGTTGCGCTTTACTGGGATACGGAAGAACTGCAGGCAGTGGAGATCGATGCTGATTTTGCTGCACACGTGGCTCTCCACGGCGAAGTGCCAGCAGAAACCCTTAGCGAGAATGAACTCTATTACCAGCAGCTATGGCGCAGTTTTCATGGCGCTATCAGCAACCCAGGCCGGTATAATCCGCACCTGCAAAGGCAGTCAATGCCCAGGCGCTGCTGGAAATATCTCACCGAGATGTGACGTTTCGAGCAAGATGGATGGAGGAGCTTACCACAATTCAGGACGATCCAAAACCGTCACAAAACCTAGTGTTTGCGGTGTGTCTGCAGGAGGAAAACCGTGTAGGTGCAGTACCTGCCAGCCAAAGGGATAGGTGAGGGGGTAGGGCGGGAGATACAAACGGGCAGGCTCGGGCTTGAAGCCAAAGCGGCCATAATAGCCAGGGTCGCCATAGACAAAGAGCAGGTCAAGGCCCGCTTGCCTTAGCTGTGCAATGCCTGCCTGCACAAGGGCTGAGCCGATCTGTTTCTTTTGGTAGTCAGGCTGTACTGCCAAAGGAGCAAGGATAAAGGCCCGGCATGCAGGAAGAGCAGCAAGGCTGACCGGGCTGAAGGCGATATGGCCAATGAGCGCGCTGCCATCTTCCGCCACTAAGGCAAGGCTGGCAGGCTGGCTCTGTCCTTTGAGCAGTGCAAGCGCCAGCTCTGCCACAACGGGGCCTTCATCTGCCGGAAAGGCCTGCAAATAAAGCTCGCTGATCTGTTCGCAATCTCTTTCTTGCGCCAGGCGAATGTGCATGGTCAGAGTGTAGCCGTTGTATGGTGCACAATTTGTCAGGATTTCTTGCGCTTGGGTATCTTGCCGCCACTCTGGCGCTTGTGCACCCGGTGGGCGTCGGCCAGGCGTTTTTTGCTCAGCTCGATCAGCAGTTCCTGGGCAGAGCGCTGTTCTCCAGCGGCTGCAGGCTGCCGCTGCACATAGCTGCCATCGGGCTGCATATCCCAGGCGCCGCGATGGTCACTGAGCTGTAAATCAAGAATTTCTCGCAGTTGCTCCTGCAGCACAGGGTGCTCTACCGGGGTGACCATTTCCACCCGCCGCTCCAGGTTGCGCAGCATCAAATCTGCCGAACCGATAAAGTATTCCGGCTGGTTGTTGTTGCGGAAGTAGTAGACACGGGCATGCTCCAGAAAACGGCCAACAATGGAAATCACCCGGATGTTTTCGGAAACTCCCTTGATGCCAGGGCGGATAAGGCTGCTGTCGCGGATGATGAGATCTACCTTGACCCCGACCTGGGAGGCTTCGTACAGGGCCTTGATAATGTTGTTATCGGTGAGCGCATTGCACTTGAACTGGATGTGCCCGCCCTTGCCCTTGGCCTGGTGTTCCATTTCGCGTTTGATTTTTTCAAGCAGGGCCTTTTTCAGAAATTTGGGTGAAGGCAAAAGTTTTTTGTAGTGCCGCAGCGGGGCATAACCCAGGGTAAGGAAGTTGAAGAACTCGGTTAAATCGTTGCCGATTTCGTGGTCGCAGGTCAAAAGCCCTAAATCGCTGTAAAGACGTGCCGTGCCGGCATGGTAGTTGCCGGTGCCAATGTGGGCGTAGCGCTTCAAGCCGTTGTAGTCGCGCCGCACCACAAAAATAACCTTGGAATGGGTCTTGAGTCCGACCACGCCGTAGGTAACATGGATGCCTGCCTGTTCCAGGGCGGTTGCCCAGTGAATATTGGCAGACTCATCAAAACGCGCCATCAGTTCCACCACCACTGCCACCTGTTTGCCGTTTTGCACGGCATCGAGCAGATATTCGATGATCTGCGAGTTGGCTGAAGTGCGGTACAGGGTCATCTTGATGCCCAGCACCTTGGGGTCGGTGCTGGCTTCCTTGAGGAAACGCTCCACCGTGGCTGTGAAGGACTGGTACGGATGCTGCAACAAAAACGGCCCTTCCTCGCGGATCAGGTGAAAGATGTTGGGCGCATCCTGCGACATCTTGAAATGGTCCACTGGCTGGTGCGCCGGGTAATGCAGGGAGATGCGGTCAATGGCTGCAATCTCCCTGAGGTCGCGCTTGGCCATAATGCCCTGCACCACAAAGACATCTTGGCGGGAGTCCAGCCGCAGTTGCGAGGCAAGCATGCCCTTGTGCTGCTGGCTCATGGTGCTGTCTACTTCCAGGCGTACGATCTCCGCGAATTTGCGTTCGCGCAGGGCAGATTCAATCATGACCAGCAGATCAACCGCCTGATCCATGCGTTTATCTGTTATGGCATTACGAGTAACCCGAAATTCGGCGCAACTCTCCACCACCATGCCTGGAAAGATGGCATCCAGATTGTTGGCAACAATATCTTCAAAAAGCACATACACATGCCGCCTGGCCTCCACCCTGACAAAGCGGGGAATGCCCGCGCCGGTAGGGATCTTGATGCGGTTGAGAAAAATATGGTCTTCGTCCTTGTGGCGGGTGGCGACCAACAGGTTCAGGGAGAGGTTGGAGATAAAAGGAAAAGGGTGGGCCGGGTCCATGCCCTGGGGCGTGAGCAGCGGATAGATGTTTTCCTGGAAGTACTGCGCCATGTGTTGCTGGTGGCGCTCGCTCAGCTCGCTGTACTTGAGGATGCGGATATTTTCCTCGGCCAGCAAATCCAGCAGCACCGTCTCCATGCGCTCTTTCAGTTCGAGCAACTCACGCACCACATCATAGCATTCGTCAATCTGCTGCTGGGGAGTGCGGCCATCGGTGGAGAGCTGCTTCACCCTTGCGCCCACCTGCTGCTTGAGGCCGCCGATGCGCTTCATGAAGAACTCGTCCAGGTTGGAACCGATGATGGAGAGAAAATTCACCCGCTCCAGTAGCGGGTTGCGTTCATCCATGCTTTCGTTCAGCACCCGGCGGTTAAAGGCCAACCAGCTCAACTCGCGGTTGAGGTACCATTCGGGCGCATCCAGATCAATAGTTGCAGGCGGCCCCGCAGGTTCTGCAGATTCTGTGGCAGGGGCCTTGCTGTTGGCTGGGTTTGACTGGTCTTTATGAGTTTCTTGCATGGTTCACCGGAAAATATGTTTGTGCGGACGAGTTCTGGGTTTGCTGCGTATACAACTGATTTTCCGCTTAGTATAAACGATTTCGAGCTGGCGGGGAAGGAAAGCAGGAGAACTAACCAAAATATAATAAAGCGCAATACAAACCTGATAACAGGGTGTTGGAACTTATACGGCTTCCTCATTGTTCCCGCTGTCCCCGCGCTGGCGCGTGGGAACGCATCTGCAGGATCCTCCGACAATACCGGAGCGGTTCAAAGAGCCTTTTCCAAGGCCGATTAGCCATTGCCTGCTCTGCCATAAAAAAGCACCTGAAGAAAAATTTTTGGCACTTTTTGCATTGCCTTTGCACATACCCCTCCAGGGTGAAAGACTGTATATTATGGTTCACCCTTTTACAGAAGCTGGGGCAGCAGCCACAGCTCTACCTCGCAGTTTCCTGGAATAATGGGCAATCTTTATCTGCCTGCTCTTCTTCGTTGTCTGGGCGACAAATATATATTTACCCTTATCATACTAAAATCTATTCAATTCTTCTGTATGAAGCAGCAGGGAATACTCCTTCGCCCGCTTCAACACAGCCATGGCAGGTATCTTCAAGGAGCAGGAAATATGGGAGCAACAGCAAAAAAGGAAACTGAACACCGGGCCGGCATGGGAGCCATCCCCCATGAAGGCGGCACATCCTTCCGAGTATGGGCGCCGCATGCAGAGCAGGTCTTTGTCATGGGCGATTTTAACAACTGGTCCAAGAGCAAACACCCGCTCACTAGCGAAGAGAACGGTTACTGGTATGTCGATGTAAACGGGGCAAAGCCAGGGCAGGAATACAAATTTTTGCTTAAAAACGGTGAAATGGAATTGGAACGCATTGACCCCTATGCCCGTCAGGTCACCAATTCGGTGGGCAATGGCGTTATTTACGACCACGCCGGCTTTGACTGGGAAGGTGATGCCTTCACCCCGCCCGCCCACAACGAGTTGGTTATCTATGAGATGCACATCGGTTCTTTCTATGTTGATGAAGACGGCAAGCCAGGCGATTTCGACACTGTGCTGCGCAAATTCGATCACCTGATCAAATTGGGGGTGAATGCCGTGCAGGTGATGCCGATTGCTGAATTTGCAGGCGATTATTCCTGGGGTTACAACCCTGCCCACATCTTTGCAGTGGAAAGCGCGTATGGCGGCCCAGACGAATTCAAACGCTTTGTGCGCGAGGCCCACAAGCGCGGCCTGGCGGTCATCCTCGATGTGGTCTACAACCACTTTGGGCCAAGCGATCTGCACCTGTGGCAGTTTGACGGCTGGCAGGAAAACGACAAGGGCGGCATCTATTTTTACAACGATCACCGCTCGCAAACACCCTGGGGCGATACCCGGCCAGATTACGGCCGGGGCGAAGTGCGGCAGTTCATCCACGACAATGCCCTGATGTGGCTTGAAGACTACCACGTAGACGGCCTGCGCTATGATATGATCCTCTACATTCGTAGCGTGCGCGGCGATGGCGGTGAAGAAATTCCCGAAGGCTGGAGCCTGATGCAGTATATCAACCAGTCGGTGCGTGAACGTTTCCCCGGCCGTATCCTCATCGCTGAAGATCTGCACGACAACAGCGCGGTTACTGCTGATATCGAACATGGTGGTGCAGGTTTCCACAGCCAATGGGATGCCCAGTTTGTTCACCCTATCCGCGCCATGGTCATTGTGGCGGAAGATGCCCAACGCTCCATGGAGGCCGTGGCCAAGGCCATCACCTTTCGCTACGAGGGCGATGCCTTTCACAGGGTGATCTACTCGGAATCGCACGATGAGGTGGCTAACGGCAAGGCCCGGGTGCCGCAGGAAATCAATGGCGAAGACCCCACCGGCTGGTACGCGCAGAAACGCTCCACCCTGGCGGCGGGCCTGGTCTTTACCGCGCCGGGCATACCCATGCTCTTCCAGGGTCAGGAGTTTCTCCAGGGAGAATGGTTCAGGGATGATGTGCCGCTCGATTGGGATTTAAACGAGGAATTCCACGGCCTGGTGCGGCTCTACCGCGACCTGATTCGGCTGCGTTTGAACCGCAAAGGCAATACTCGCGGGCTCTGTGGCCAGCACATTCTGGTTACCCATCTCAATGAGGCGGAAAACATGGTGGTCTTCCAGCGTTGGGACGAGCACGGCCCAGGTGATGACGTGATAATCGTGGCCAACTGCAGCAACGCGGCCAAGGAAAATTATCTGATCGGCCTGCCCGAGGCAGGCGTATGGAAGCTGCGTATAAATACCGACGCCAGTATCTACAGCGATGATTTTTCCAACTGCGTCAGTGGTGATTTGACTGCAGGGCAGGGCGAGCGCGACGGCCTGCAGGCCCAGGCCCCTGTGAGCATCGGCCCCTATTCCGTGCTCATCTACAGTAAAGATCGAGCATAGCTACCGAATCAGCAACATTTTAGTTTCCAAATTTTCACGCCATCAAAAACAGGCTGGTCTGCTTCATGGGTGGACCAGCCTGTGCCTGCGTACCCGAACCGTTTTTTTCATCTTCTGATTCGGCAAGAAACAAGTGCATCAGCCCGCTGGAAATCTCCAAACATCAGCCGAACGGTGCGCCTGCACGTATTTTCTTCGTTTTCTTTACCTTTAACCTGAAATTAGAGCTATCAATCGTTCAAAACAAAATCATCAAAAATAATGATTAAAAGTACAAAGATAGTTTTGTGTAAATAAACAATTATTCTTTACTAAATTAGAGGTTAATGATAATTTGGTAAGATTATCTGTACGTTATCTGCACAGCAGCTTCTTGGGTAATTTGGGTAAGCTCCGGCTCCAGCTCAGTACGCGAGCGGTAATGTGTTGTTTTTAATGCAGTATCGTTCGGTGTTGTCCCTGGTCAGCCCTGTTTCTCCTCTTTTGGGGGTGTTTCATGAAAATAATTGATCTTTCCGCAGGCGATCCCGGCTTCCTGGCAGAAGTCGAGTCCCGTAGTGGGCAGCAGTTGAAAACCTGCTACCAGTGCGGCAACTGTACCGCCGGTTGTCCCTACACCTTTGCCTATGATATTCCGGTCAGCCAGATCATGCGACTTATTCAGGCAGGCCAGCGGGAAACTGTGCTCAACAGCAAGTCCTTGTGGCTCTGCGCCTCCTGCCAATCCTGCACTACCCGCTGCCCCAATCAAATTGATGTAGCCAAGGTGATGGATGTGTGCCGGCACATGGCGCGGGAAAGCGGCTGTGTCAGCGAGCGCACCAGCAAACTCTTCACCGATGCCTTCCTCAAATCAGTAGAGGAGCATGGCCGGGCCTTTGAACTGGGCCTGATGGCGCAATACACCCTCAAATCCGGGCGATTTTTTGACAACATAGCCATTGGCCCACCTGCACTTATGCGCAACAAACTCTCGTTCAAACCGCATACCATTCAAGGGAAGGATCAGGTTGCCCGTATTTTTGAACGCTTCCGCAAAGGAGAATAGCATGGCGAAAATTGCCTATTATCCAGGCTGCTCCGGACAGAGCACCTCGCTGGAGTATGATCTGTCCACGCGGGCTGTGTGTCGGGCCCTGGGCTTGGAACTAGTTGATCTTGAAGACTGGAGCTGCTGTGGCTCCACTCCGGCGCACACGGTCAACCATGTGCTGTCGGCGGCCCTATCGGCCCGCAACCTGGCCCTGGCCGAACAACAGGGTATGGATCTGGTCACTACTCCCTGCCCCAGTTGCCTGAGCAACCTGCGTACAGCTGCCCATAAAATGGAAGACGCTGCCTTCCGTGAACAGGCCAACGCCCTTTTGGATACGCCCTGCACCAAGAATATCCAAACCCAGTCTGTGCTCCAGATCATAGCAGAGCAAGTTGATCCGGAGCTGATTCGCTCCAAGGTGGTTAAACCGCTTACCGGCCTGAAGGTGGCCTGCTACTACGGCTGCATCATGAACCGGCCGCCAGAGCTGATGCAGTTTGACAGCCATGAAAACCCCATGGCTATGGACACCCTCATGGAACTTTTAGGTGCCGAGGTGGTGCCCTATCCTCTAAAGGTGGAATGCTGCGGTGCATCTTTTGGCGTACCCAGGGTGGACATTGTCACTAAGCTCTCGGGTAAGCTTTTGGATGCGGGCCGTGAACTTGGCGCTGATGCCTTTGTTACCGCCTGCCCGCTCTGCCAGATGAACCTGGATATGCGCCAGGGCCAGATCAACTCAGCCCTTAAAGAAAACTTCCGTATCCCTGTCTTTTACTATACCCAGCTCCTTGGCTATGCCTTGGGCATCGACCGCAAGGAACTCGGGTTCAACAAACTCTGTGTCAACCCCAGGCCTGTTTTTGACAAGCTGAAAGAAACGGCCCAGGCCAGCTAGGAGGAAGCAATGCGAATTGGCGTTTTTATCTGCCATTGCGGCAGCAATATAGCCGGCACGGTTGACTGCGAGTCGGTGGCCCAGATTTCCTCCGGCTTTCCGGAAGTGGTCTATGCCACGGATTCCATGTACACCTGTTCAGAACCGGGTCAGGAAGGCATTATCACAGCCATTCACGAGCATAATCTGGATGGCGTAGTGGTGGCCTCTTGTACTCCGCGCATGCATGAGCCCACCTTTCGTCGGGCCGTGGAGCGGGCCGGGCTTAACCGCTACATGTTTGAAATGGCCAATATCCGGGAGCATGTGTCCTGGATCGGCAAAGACAAGAGCCATAACACCAACAAGGCGGCAGACCTGGTGCACATGGCCGTGGAAAAGCTGCGCCGCAACCGCCCTTTGGTAGCCAAGAGCTTTGAGACCGTCAAGCGGGTGCTGGTTATCGGTGGTGGTGTGGCCGGTATTCAAGCTGCGCTCGACTGTGCGGACGGCGGCCTGGATGTGGTTATGGTGGAGCGCGATCAGAGCATTGGCGGCAAAATGGCCAAGCTCGACAAGACTTTTCCCACCATTGACTGTTCTTCTTGTGTACTTGGCCCGAAGATGGTGGACATTGCCCAGCACGACAAGATTACCCTGCATACCTGCGCAGAGATCGAGTCGGTGAGCGGTTATGTGGGTAACTTCTCGGTGACCATCCGCCGCAGGGCCACCTATGTGGACTGGACCAGGTGTACTGGTTGCGGGATCTGCACGGAAAAGTGCCCGAGCAAGCGCAGCCCGGATACCTTTAACGAGTTCATGGGTACCACCACCTCCATCAACATCCCATTTCCCCAGGCCATTCCCAAAAAGGCAGCCATCAATCCAGACACCTGCATGAAGCTGCAAAAAGGCAAATGCGGTGTGTGCGCCAAGGTCTGCCCGGTAGGATGTATTGACTACGAACAGCAGGATGAACTGATTACCGTTGATGTGGGCGCCATTGTGGTGGCCACCGGCTACGACCTCTTTGACTGGCACAGGTACCCGCAGTATGGCGAAGGCCGCTATCCGGATGTGATCACCGCCCTGCAGTACGAGCGTCTGCTCTCCGCTTCGGGCCCTACTGGCGGCCATATCAAACGGCCCTCGGACGGCAAGGAACCAAAAAATGTAGTGTTCATCCAGTGCGTGGGTTCACGTGACCGCTCAGTAGACCGACCCTACTGCTCGGGTTTCTGCTGCATGTACACCGCCAAGCAGGCCATCCTTACCAAGGATCATATTCCGGATTCCCAATCGTACGTTTTTTACATGGATATCCGCGCGCCAGGCAAGGGATACGATGAATTTACCCGGCGGGCCATGGAAGAGTACGGGGCCCAGTATGTACGTGGCCGGGTGGCCATGATCTACCCCAAGGGCGACCAGCTCATTGTCCGAGGTGCGGACACCCTGGCTGGCACCCAGGTGGAAGTGCCGGCCGATTTGGTGGTATTGGCAACCGGGGTTGAAGCTGCCCAGGGCGCGGTAAAGTTGGGTGAAACGCTGAGGGTGGTGCCGGATCAGTACGGCTTTTTTGTGGAGAGCCACCCCAAGCTCAAACCCGTGGAAACCAATACCGCGGGTGTATATTTGGCTGGGGCTTGCCAGGCGCCAAAAGACATTCCCACCTCGGTGGGCCAGGGCAGTGCCGCAGCAGCCAAGGCCCTGGGGTTGCTTTCCAAGGCGCAACTGGAGTCTGATCCGGCTGTATCCAAGGTAAACGTGAGCCGCTGCGTTGGCTGCCAGAAATGTATCACTACCTGCCCTTTTGGCGCAATCAAGGCCGTTACCGACCGCTGGGGCAACCTTAAAGCCGAGGTTATTGAAACCGTGTGCCAGGGTTGCGGCATCTGTACAGTCACCTGTCCGCAGGGGGCGATTCAGCTGGAACATTTTACTGATAATCAAATCCTTGCAGAGGTGAACGCCCTATGTCCGCCCAAGATGTACGTGAACTTCGAATAGTCGGCTTTTTGTGTAACTGGTGTTCATACGGAGGGGCGGATACAGCAGGCGTGGCGCGTTTCACCCAGCCCACTGACCTGCGTATTATTCGTGTACCCTGCTCTGGCCGGATAGACCCGCTCTTTGTGGTGCGCGCCCTGTTGAACGGTGCTGATGGAGTGCTGGTTTCTGGCTGCCATCCGCGCGACTGCCACTATGCCGAAGGCAATTTTTATGCACGCAGGCGGCTGGAAATGCTTAAGCGTTTCTTGCCCATTACTGGAATTGATGAGCGCCGCTTCGAGTATACCTGGGTTTCTGCCTCAGAAGGGCAGCGCTGGCAGCACGTGGTGACGGAATTCACCCGTCGCATTCACGAGCTTGGCCCGGCACCATCCTTTAACCCGACCTCGGCAGAAGAGTGGGCCAACCTGGCCCTGCACGAGGCTGCCCAGGGAGAGGCGTGTCCCTGCCATGGCGCATAAGGGCTGCCAGAGCGGATCAGTTCCACGGGAAAGACGAATTTGTTATCAAAGGGAGGAGAAATGTCCCAATTGGAAGAGTTAAAGGCCGCCATCCGGGGGCATTTGGACTCACTTGATTGTGTGATCGGCTGGGAACAGGGCTATGATCCCCTGCATGCCACCCCGCTGTTTATCCGCACCGAGGCAGATCTGGACCGGCTGAACATCAGCCCCTTGGCCGTACACAACCTGGCCACCTATGCCACGGGCTTCAAAGGCAAAAAAATCGGCATTGTGGTGCGCGGCTGCCATAGCCGCAGCATCATTGAGCTGCTGACCGAAAAACTGATCGAGCGGGATGAGGTGGTGCTCTTTGGCCTCTGTTGCGACGGCGTGGTCAGCCAGCGCAAGATTCGCGCGGCCCTGCCTGCAGATCCGGGCTTTGTCGAGGCTGTGGAAATCGGCCAGGATGAGTTGCAGATTACAGTTGCCGGAGAAAAAGCCAGCATAAAAATGCAGGACGTACTGGCTGACAAGTGCCAGGTCTGCGCCTATCCCGATCCGCTCATATCTGATGTGCTGATTGGCGAAAAACATGCCGCCCGGCCCAGTGACTCAAGCCTTGCCTGTCAGGAGACCTTTGAGGCCAAATCTGGCGCAGAAAAGCTGGCCTTCTGGCAAGACACCATGAGCCGGTGTATTCGCTGCTATGCCTGTCGCAATGTGTGCCCCATGTGCGTATGCCAGGACTACTGCATTGCCAGCAGCCGTGACCCACTGTGGATGAGCCAGGAAAATACCCCGGCTGAAAACTTTATGTTCCAGATGATTCATGTCTCCCACCTGACCGGCCGCTGCACCGAATGCGGTGAATGCGAACGCGCCTGTCCGGTGGACATCCCGCTGATGCTGCTGCGCCGTTATATGAACAAGCAGGTGCGGGAAGTATTTGGGCATCAGGCAGGAATCGCACTGGACAAGACCCCGCCGCTTCTCACCTTTCAGGTGGAAGAGGCCCGCATCAAGGAGCGAGACTGGTAATGGAACGATTCATCACTAAGGCCAATTTGGAGCGGCTGGCGCAAGCCCTGGCGGAAAAATCGAGTGTGCTGGCCCCGGTTGCCTCTGGCGGCACTACTACATTCCGCCGTTTGCGACCCGGTATGCAGTTGGATTTTTCCCGCATGGCCGTTATTTCGCCCAAGGATGCCACCTTTCCTCGTAACGAAACCCTGCTCACCGTGCAGCGCTATGCGGAAGAATCCGGCAAGAAGCTGGAACTGAAGGAGCATTTGCCCGAGGGCGAGATGGTGGTGATCGGATGCCGCCCCTGCGGTGCGCGCGGCAAGCTGGTTTTTGATCCGGTCTATGAAACCGAGGCCATCAAAGACCCCTACTACATCAGGCGGCGGAATAACGCAGTTTTCATCACACTGGCCTGTGCACGCCCGGAAACGACCTGCTTCTGCCACAGTGTGGGCAGTGGCCCGGCCGATGAGAATGGTTCGGATGTCCTGCTTACTGCGGTGGAGAGCGGTTTCGTTGCCAAGGCAGTTACTGAAAAAGGTGAACAACTGCTTAGCAACAGCCTCTTTGAAGAGGCCGGAGCCAGGGCTGAGGAAGCTGTCGCCAACAATGCCAGGGCAAGAGAATTGATGGGTGAGGCCCATGACTATGCTTCTGCCGCAAAAAAACTGCTGGAGCGCTTCGACGACATGGATTTTTGGCAGGCGCAGTCGGCTAAGTGCATTTCCTGTGGAGCCTGCACCTATATGTGCCCAACCTGCTACTGCTTCAACATCACTGATGACGAGGCAGGGCTGACAAGCCGCCGTCTGCGTTCCTGGGACAACTGCATGTCGCACACCTTCACCCTGGAAGGCAGCGGCCATAATCCGCGCGCCAGCAAGGCGCACCGCCTCAAGAACAGAGTTGGTCACAAGTTCAGCTACTATCCGGATCTGCACCAGGGACACATTGCCTGCTGCGGATGCGGCCGCTGTATCAAACAATGTCCGGCCGGGGTTGATATCCGCCAGGTCGTGATGGCAGCACAGGAGCATGTCGATGAGCGCTAATCCCTACCTTCCCGAATTGGCGACCGTGGTTGAAGTTATTGAGGAAACGCCGAACATCAAATCCTTTCGACTGGTGCTCAATGACGATGCCAAAATGAAGTCCTTTTCCTTCCAGCCGGGGCAGGTTGGCCAGCTTTCGCTGTTTGGAGCAGGCGAATCCACCTTTGTTATCAACTCGCCGCCTACCCGCATGGACTATCTCCAGTTCAGTGTGATGCGCGTGGGCGAGGTCACCACCCGTTTGCACCAACTGCGGCCCGGCGATCAGGTGGGCGTGCGCGCGCCCTTAGGCAAGCCCTTTCCGGTAGGGGATATGAAGGGTAAGAACATCCTCTTCATCGGCGGCGGCATTGGCATGGCGCCCCTGCGCACCCTGTTCACCTATATGCTCGACAATCGGGATGATTTTAAAAACATCACCCTTTTGTACGGCGCCCGGACACCGAACGATCTGACCTATCAGGCAGAACTGCCCGACTGGCTGGGCCGGGAGGACGTGAACACGGTGCTCTGTATCGACAACGAATACCCTGGCTGGGAGCACAAAGTAGGCCTGATCCCAAATATTCTTTTGGAGATGAACCCATCTCCGGAAAACACGGTAGCCATCACCTGCGGCCCGCCGATCATGATTAAATTCACCTTGCAGGCCCTGAAGAAGTTGGGCTTTGAGGATGAGCAGATCATCACCACCCTGGAAAAACGCATGAAATGCGGGGTGGGCATTTGTGGCCGCTGTAATATCGGCACCAAGTATGTCTGCCAGGATGGCCCGGTATTCACCTATGCCCAACTCAAAGAACTGCCCTCTGAACTGTAGGAGCGATTATGGCTGGTATTTTTAAAGCAACCGATATTCTGCTGGCAGCCCAGGAAGTGGAAACACGGGGCGAGGTTTTTTACAACCGCCTGGTGGAAACAGCAACCGACGAAAAACTGAAGGAAACCTTCCGTTTTCTGGCAGATGAAGAGACCAAACACCGCGAAATCTTCCGCAAGCTGTACGAGCGACTGGGCCAGGTTGAACTGCCGGCCTGGGCTGAGGAGGATGAATACGCCAGCTACCTCACCTATCTGATTGATTCGCATACCCTGTTTCGTCTGGGTGATGTCGATAAGATCAAGGGCTTTAGCGGCAGCCGCGAAGAGGCCATTCAAACCGCCATGGGCTTTGAAAAGGATACCATCCTTTTTTTCACC